>JAFGRL010000056.1 GCA_016935195.1 Sedimentisphaerales bacterium | reverse complement strand
CATAGTCGAGTGGCGGCAAAAGAATCGGTGTGCAGTATACACATAAAAAAAGCCCTGCCATTTTGCAGGGCCTTTCGGTTCTTAAACATCGTTGTCTGTTTAGCAGGGAATTACATTCGTCGCACATGGACCTTTTTTGCCTTGTCCGACTTCAAGTTCGACCTTCTGGCCTTCGTCCAGCGAAGCATAGCCCTCCGTTTTAATCTCCGAGTGGTGGACGAACAAATCCTCGCCGCCATCATCCGGATTAATAAAACCGAATCCCTTGCTCGAATTGAACCATTTTACTGTACCTTTACTCACTTGTACTTCTCCTTGGCCTGTTTATCAGCCACATAAATAGCGTCTCTCATTCTTAATCTATTGGGGGATTAATCGCTATGAAATAAGACGAACATGGCTTTATTGTGGCCTGACGGTGAAGGAAGGCTTAGAAGTGTCTCCCGAAGTAAGCTTATTTTTTTGCGAGCTGCCCAGTTTGCTCGTTACGCCTGGCGAGTATTTCCTCGCTAATCTTTATCGGTACCCTGGCGTAGCGTGACATTTCCATTGAGAAAGTTCCCATGCCTTTGGTCATACTACGAATGATTGTAGCATATCCAAACATGCTCGATAGTGGTACTTCGGCCTGGACGACGGTGTAATTGTCACGGTTTTCCGTTGAAAGTATAATTCCTCTTCTTGAATTGAGGTCGCCAATAACGTGTCCCTGGAATTCGGCAGGCATTTCAATTTCGACAGCCATGATCGGCTCAAGCAGGTATGGTCTTGACTTTTTGAATACTTCAATGAACGCATTTCTTGCGGCGGTTCTAAATGCCATTTCGCTTGAGTCGACTGAGTGGAATGAGCCGTCATCGAGACACATTTTACAGCCTACGATTTCGTAACCAGCGAGCGGGCCTTTCTTCATCGCGGCCTGGAAGCCTTTATTGACTGCGGGGATGTATTCGCTTGGGATACTTCCACTTGTAATATTATCTTCAAACTCGTAATGCGTCTCTGCGTCTTTATCGAGTGGGATCAATCTTCCGACAACGTGAGCAAATTGGCCTGAACCGCCGGTCTGTTTTTTGTGTTTGTAGTTAAATTTGGCTTCAACGTTAGGTGCTTCGCGATAGCTGACGCATGGCAGGCCGACAGTAACTTCAGCTTTGAATTCGCGACGCATCCTTTCGATATAAACGTCGAGGTGCAGTTCGCCCATGCCGGCTACAATTGTCTGGCCTGTTTCCGGATCGGTTGAAACGCGGAATGTAGGATCTTCTTTCATGAATCGGCTAAGTGCCTTGGCCATACGTTCCTGGTCAGCCGAGCTGGCAGGTGTGATTGAAAGACTGATAACAGGGTCAGCAATGAAGATACTTTCCAGCGAATAATTAATACCGTCGTCGCAGAAAGTGTCGCCGCTTGCACAATCGACAGCGACCAAAGCGATAATATCACCTGGCCCTGCATCGGTAATATCTTCACGGTCGTTAGCGTGCATCCTTACAATTCGCCCTATCCGCTGCATACGATTCGTGCGGGCATTGCGATATTGCTGGCCTTTGATCATTTTGCCCTGATATACGCGGACATAGCTTAGCTGGCCAAACGATTCATCTGTAATTTTAAAAGCCATCGCAACGAGTTTTGCATCCGGATCGCTTGAAAGCGGAACCTCGGTTCCTTCGTTATCATGGTCACGTGCAAAAGCAGGGCGGTCAAGCGGGCTCGGAAGAAAATCACATACCGCATCCATCAACGGCTGAACGCCTTTATTCTTAAAAGCTGAGCCCATCATCAGAGGCACGATGTCACGGTTAATCGTAGCTTCGCGAATCGTTCGCCGGATCATATTTACTTCAATCTCTTTTTCTTCCAGCAGCATCTCCATCATTTCGTCATCGAACATACTGATAGCTTCGAGCATTTCGTTCCGTGCCTCTGCTGCAGCTGTCGTATACTCAGCCGGTATTGCCTTTCGAATGACTTTTTTCCCGTCGTTACCTTCAAAAGTAACCGCTTCCATTGTGATCAGGTCGATAACGCCCTCAAAGCTCTCAGCCTGCCCCATATTGATCTGAATAGATACAACATTTAAGCCGAGCTTCTCAGCCATATCTTTACGCACATGCTGCGGATCAGCCCCCGTGCGGTCCATTTTATTTATAAAAGCAATACGCGGCACACGGTATCGTTTCATCTGCTGGTCAACGGTGAATGACTGGCTCTGCACACCGCCCACAGCACAAAGTACCATAATAGCCCCGTCGAGCACTCTAAGCGACCTTTCAACTTCTACCGTAAAGTCAACGTGGCCCGGCGTGTCGATAAAGTTAATGCTTTTGTCGTTCCATATAACCTGCGTCGCAGCTGACGTAATGGTAATGCCTCGCTCACGTTCCAACGCCATGTAGTCCATTGTTGCCCCGCCATCGATGCCGTGTACTTCCTGGACTCGATGTATTCGGCCTGCATAATATAATATTCGCTCGCTAAGCGTCGTTTTGCCCGAGTCGATATGTGCTGATATACCAATATTTCTAATCTTTACAATATTCTTCATTTTTCCTTGCTGCTCTTTCTACCACTCAAACAATATCTATGTACACTTCTCGCCTTATGAAAGTAAATCTCCATCAATACACCACATTTGATTAAGGATGAGTGTAGGCGTGTAATATCTTCCATGAAATACTTACAAAAGTAAAATTATAGCACAGCTGACGACCATAACGCAAGTAAAAAAACTATTTTTTTGAAAATTAATGGAAATAACGCTCAATCGTGGTCTTAAGATGGGACATGTTGCAGATTCTTTTGGAAATTCAAAACCCTAATTAAGGCAATTTACCTCAAAGCTGCGAGCCGAAGGTTAGTTTTTTGGCAAGCGTATTACCGAAAGGTTTGTTGTTTTTTGTTGGCTTTACCGTGTGCGACATTTATGTGGCAAATTGATGGTTGTGCTGTAAGGTAATAGCGGTTTTGGGCTAAAATTTGCGTTAGTCCGGAAAAAACTGAGAAAAACTAAAAAAAACCAGAATTTTACCAAATTTTCCTAGACATTCCGGATTGTGAGGTTGTAGAATTGCTTTCTACTGAAGTGGGTAGGTTTTTTGTACATACTTACAGAGCGGAAGAAGAGGTTGGAGTGATGAGAGACAGCAGGGGTGAGAGGCTTAAGGCATGTGTCAGGATGTCTTGGTTGCCTTTTAGTTTTTCCCTTCCTTTTTCAGATGCTCAATCTCTTTAGTGATTAAAAACAGGTGAATTTTTGGAGGAGTAGAGAGATGAGAAAAAGCCAATTATTTTTGTTTGCACTTACAGCAATGGTGTTGCTGGCCATTACCAGCAACGTAAACGCTACCCTGGTATTCTCCAACTACAGTGAGACTTCTGATAATTGTGATGCCTGGAATGATACAGCTAATCCTGTAGAAGTAGTGGAGGATTTCGTAGCAGAGGACAACACCTTAGGAAAGTGGGAAATAAGCTCAATTACTGTAAACGGCTATGGAGGTGGAATCATGGGTGGTGCTGGTCCTGCAAACATCAACATTTACGTTGACCAGGCTGGCTCCGTCGGGGATCTCTTGATAAAACTTTCAAACGTTAGCCTAACCGGCAGTGCCTGCGGTCAGGACAACACATTCGCCGTAACAGGTCTTACAATTACGGCTGAGTCAACCTATTGGCTTGGTATTGAGGCCTTAGGCGGTTCAAGCAATGCTGTTGGGTGGAGGAGAACCAGTTCGAACTCTACAGGACCTACCGGAACCGGTTATCAACAGGATGGCAACGGCCATATATTTAAGCTGGAAGGCACCGAGATTCCCGAGCCTGCGACAATTTGTCTGCTTGGCCTCGGCGGATTGGCACTGCTTAGAAAACGCAGAGCATAAATTCCAAAGCAATATTGTCTGTATCACAAATTAAAGGGCTGTGTAAAATAACACAGCCCTTTTTCTAAGCTACCTGTAAAAAAAGTTTTAAAAACTAGCCTGTCAAGCTGGAAAAAGCGACGGGTGCAAAACCTGATAATCCTGATAAGCCTTTGTTTGTCCAATGGAATCAACCAAAAGTTGTCAGCACTGTCAGCATTGACAACCTTTACGGTATAGTTTAATATAGATGGGAATCTGGGTGTCTTTTGCAGCAGAACAGTTAAGGATCAAAACAATGGAATTGTCCTGGTCAATGAAGTTAAGGATTGGAGCTGCTGCTGCGGTTGGGATATTGATAATTGGTGTTTTGGCCTGGCCGATAGCAGCACCGGCCGATCCCTTAGGCACTGTGTCTCTAATTGGCAACTCGCTGACTTTTGGTAATGCTGTAATTCTTGTGGGCTTAGCGGTTTTGACGGGCTTTATCGCGTATTTTTTGTCCTGGCCCTACGGGCGTCAAATCGGCGTCATAGCGGTACCATTCGGCCTGGCTGTATGGGCCCTTCGCAGCGGTGGCATGACAAATTTGATACGTGCGCATCAGGGCGCAGCTCAGCGATTAGGGCTTTTTGAATCCTTGAAGTGGGAACCACTCTTCTGGCTGGTAATTGTAATTGCGGGGTTTTTAGGAGTGTTAGCCGGCTCTGCAGTCCACAGAAAGACCCGGCAGATTCAAGTCCGGCCTACGATGACCAAGAAGTCAAGTAAATACGTCAACTGGGCGATTGCGATAATAGTTACGGTCCTTGTGGCCCAGTTTTGCATAGTGGCGCTCGGCAAAGACATCTCAATATATGATGCCAGACTGGGCTCGGTTGTCTCTGAGCCGGCTAATAGCCAGATAGCCTTTGCGACAGCTGTGTCTTTTTTGATAGCAGCATTTCTTGTCAAAATACTCCTTGGCGTCGGCTATATATGGCCGACGATATCATCGGCCTTGTTAACTGCTTTTGTAACAAGAACATACCTGAATCAGGATTTAATGGAGCACCTCTCGGCCAACTGGCCTGTGGTGTTTCTTCCAAATTCGGCCGGATTTGTCCTGCCGATTCAGATGGTCTGTTTCGGAACATTGGGCTCAATCGCCGGTTACTGGCTGGCTGTGCAGTACAAAGCCTGGCGGCAGGAATGTAAAAAATAGCCCCATCAAGCAGCAAAAACAAAGATTTAGCATATCTTTTTTTGCTTCCTTATCTTTGGTAACTTCTTTATATTCCAGGAATTATGAAAAGCAGGACCTATAACAAGCCATTGTTATAAGAAACATTATCAAAAATCGTTATTTTGGTCATAAAAATTAGCCGAAAATATAGATGCGTCGAAGAAATTCTGCCATCGTAAATATAGCTTGTCTGAGCTGCTTTGGACATTGAGGAAAAAAAGGTTTTCCAAAAAGCAGCCTGGTGAACAGTTGGTTTAGTTTCTTCGTAGAATTAATAGTAAAGCCAGCAGACAAAAGGAGTTGAAGATGTTGGTCCTGAGCAGACGAAAAGATGAATCAATAATGATCGGCGACGATGTGGAAATTACCATCGTTGACGTTCGCGGCGACAAAGTTCGTCTGGGAATAACTGCGCCCAAAAGTGTAGCAGTTCATCGCAGGGAAGTGTACGACGCAATTCAGCAGGAAAAAGCCGGAAAGCAGGCCCCGGGCCAATAACATACTTACTCTCACATCAGGCCTTTCTATTTATCTCAGCCGGGTTACTTGTCCAGACACAGCTCTATTCGGCGGGCCGGGATTTTCACATTCTCTTATAACGAGGACCACCGCCTCCCTCAGGTACGGTCCATCTGATATTATCGAATGGGCATTTTCTCTGGCAGGTTTTGCAGTGCAGGCAATTCGAAGGATTGGCCGGCTTTACCTGCTGCTGAACCGTCTCGTAAACGCCCGCAGGACAAAAAGTGATACAGGGATTTTCATATAAAGCTGTACATTGTGCTGTGCAGATTTGGTCATCCTGGATTTTGAGATGGCAGGGCTGGTCCTCGCGGTGCTCGGTTGCTGCCATTGCGGCAAATGTATCTTTGTCGAACTGCTGAGGCGGTTTTAACCGGTATCGAGAACTTTTCATTGCCTGATAATCCTTTTCGACCTTGAATTCAGCAAGAAGACTGCCAAAAACCGATAGCGGCATACCCTGCAGAGGTCCAAACTTTGCGACGGTCTGTCTGAAATTCTTTGCTGAAACCATTTCAGCAGCAACACAGGAGCTGTCAATCAGCTCGGTATATTTTGTTGCAGTTTCCTTCGGATTATTGAAAGTTTGAGTAATTGCCTTAGCTGCCTGGATGCCTGAATCTATAGCATTGTGAAGCCCTTTGATTTTGAGCATATTGACAAAGCCCGCACTGTCGCCGGCAATTATCACATTATCTTTGCCGATACTGCCGGTTTTGGAATCTCGCGGAATGGCGTAGTAGCCGCCTTCGGGTATCATCTTTGCACCGGCTTCAACTACGGTGCCGCCTTTTATAAACTGTTTCACAAACCGGTGTTCCTTGAAGTTTGTCAGCGCATCCTGAGGATTGAAGTCGTAATATTTCCAGTCGGCCCCGACGATCATTCCAACAGCAAGATGTTCATCAGCCAGCGGATACACGATTCCGCCGCCGAACATGCCCGGCCCGAGCAGCGGTGTCCATAAGGGATAGCCCATTGCGTGAACGACGCGGTTGTCACCGAACTTTTCATATTGTCTGGCAGTTACCTTTATTATTTCTTTTACTGCCACAGAGTAAAGTTGGGCAGATTGTCTCTGCAGACTTGCTTTTTCGATAAACTTTTCGGTTACAAGGCCGTCACAGCCTTCGGCCAGCACTATGAAGTCCGCTCTTATGGTTTCGCCTTCAACGTAATTAGGCTGTTCGTTGCCGTCTCTGTCGCGGCCCTGGTCAACGAGCTTAACGGCAGCAGAAGTGTTCTTGGAGCCCTCGAGCAATATATCTTCAACGGCAAAACCAGTGAGGATTTCAGCACCGAGCTGTTTTGCGATTGTGCCAAGCCATTTGGTCAGCTTGCTGACAGAAACTATGTAGTCGCCTTTGTGCATCATTTGTCCGAAGTTGATACGAAACATTGAGGCGAATTTGATAAGAGCAAAGATGTTAAAGGACAGTGTCTTGCCAGACAGAAACATTATGTTGTCTTTTTCTACCTTCCTGCCGAATAGTTTTTTCGCATCCGCAGTTTCCTGCCAGTCCGGCAGTGCCGAATCCAGCAGAGTATGCAGAGGCTCGGACTCCAGAACAGCACCGGAGAGATTGTGATTTCCTAAATCGGCTGCCTTTTCGACGACACAAACATCGATATCCGGCTTTTCGGTTTTGAGTTGTATCGCAGCAGCCAGCCCGGCCGGGCCTGCGCCAATTATTATAACCGATACTTTCTTATAGTCTTCTGTCATAGCCTTTTGTGTCTCATATCTCTAAAAAAATCAAATATCAAAATTACATATCAAAATGTAAGAATATTTGTCATTTTGCATCTTGATTTTTAATCTTTGCTTTTGTTTTACGATTGTTCCAATGCCTCTATCAGCTCTGGCACCGTATCTTCGAGATTCCCGATGATAAAATAATCACATTGTTTGAGTATCGGCGCGTTCGGGTCGCTGTTTATCGCGATGATTGTTTCGGTGTTTGCAACACCTATCATATGCTGAATAGCACCGGATATTCCAAGTGCGAAGTAAAGCTTTGGCCCTACTGCAGTTCCGGTCTGGCCCACCTGATGAGCTCGTTCGATGAAACCTTGTTCCACAGCCGCACGAGAAGCGCCTCTTTCGACTCTTGCTGCAAGGCTGTCGGTTAAGCTGCCGCATAACGAACCAACAAGTTTTTCATAATTGTCCCGGCTGTGCATCCCCTTGCCCCCGGAAACGATAATTTCAGCATCGAGGTTTACTTTGCCGCCGCCAAGCTCTGTCCTTATTATCTCAAGACCGATATCAGATTCCGAGAGCCCGACCTGGTGTTTGATAATATTGCCACTTCTGGAATAATCCGGCGGCAGCGGTTTCATTACGCCCGGTCTTGCCGTTGCCATTTGCACTCTTGAATTTTTTGTACGAATAGTTGCCATAACGTTTCCACCCAGGGCCGGCCGAGTCTGCAGCAGGATTGCAACATCGCCTCTGCGAGAACTATCCCTTATATCGAGTGAGGTACAATCAGCGGTAAGTCCACAGCCGAGTCTGTAGGAGACCATAGGTGCCAAAACCCTACCCTGGGGTGTTGCAGCATAGAGGACGATTTGCGGCTGGTATGAACTTATCGCATCAGCTATAGCCTTTCTGTATGCGATTGGATCGAATTGGCCAAGCAGTTGATGCTCGATTAAGTAGATGTTATCAACTCCGCCGGCAAATAAGCCGTCTGTCAGCGATTCGAGCCTGTATCCGGCCAGGCAAAGGCCCACTTTGGTTTCGAGCCAATCAGCAAGCTGCCGAGCCTTGCCTATAAGCTCAAGGGTTGCCGGATGTACTTTTTGGCCATCATGTTCGGCGACAACCCAAACCTCGCCTGTAAAGGCAGGTTCAGCCAAAGCCAGACCTGCCAGCATATCGTCCAGTGCTCTTTTATGGAAATGCTCGCCTGCAGCCTGGAGAATCTTTGCTCTTACAGACTCATCGATGTGGCTGATTTTGGTGATTCCCAGCCCATTGAGTTTGGCAGTGAGGATATCGTAGTCTTGCTGCTCTTTTTTTGTGGCCTCGAACTTTCTGTCAAGTAGGCTTGCCCGCCTTGCAGGAAGCAGATAAGGCTCGGCCTGGTCAAGATTGTCTTTTGCGGTTCGGCTCTCTTTGCTTTTGAAGGTATCTATGACGATTTCAGCCAATGATTCCGCACTGCCAAGCTGTTGACATTTCCTGACGCTTTTGCCCGGAGGAAAAACTCGTATAACAGCGGTTTTTGAGCCTTTCGCACCGATATTCGTTGCGTTAATATCATTTGCAGTCCAGTGAAGGATTTCAATTCTGTTAGCTCGTCGGCTTTCAGCAAAGGTTGCAAAGATGGGGTATTCGTATTGTGCAACTGTTACCACAGCCGGCAATGCTTTAGGGCTGACTACCTGACTGCCGCCGGCTACAATGCGGGTGAATTGAAATCGGCTGTCAATATATTCGACGCCGGTTACATAAGGTACACACGGCAGAGCAAGTTGCTCGGCGATTTGTGGAGGTACCTGAGCAGTGTCGCCATCTACGGACTGCATTCCGCTGACAATATAATAGTCGCTATTGCCCTCTAAGATTTCTTTTTCTATTTTTTTTATGGCAAAGGCAAGAGGGTTTGCTGTCGCCCAGGTATCGGCTCCTCCGAGCGCTTTATCTGTAAGCAGTATCGCTACATCAGCAATCCTGCTAAGGGTATATCTTAGCACTTCTTCGGCCATTGGCGGCCCCATTGTCAGGGCAATGATTTGACCATCGGCGTCTTTGCCGATTTTTCTCATATGCCCTGCCAGCGCCAGGGCCTGGGTGTCCAGCTCGTTAATTACGCTGGCCAGTCTTGTGCGGATTAACGTTCCGGTTTCCGGGTCAAAGGCGTTGTCAGTAATTTGTGTAACATCCGGCACTTGTTTTACTAAGACTATGTAACTGCTCATTTTCGATGCAAAGTCCGCTGTATTTTATTCTGCTTTTATAAGCTTAGTAACAAAGCAAAATAATGTATAAGCTTCTACAGACGTTGTCAAATAAAATGATTGGTATCCAAATGAATTGTTGAGATGCTGAAGTTTTTAAGCACCGACGACCTGTTAAGCTGTTATCTTGTGAAGTCTTGAAACGTTTTCATTAGCAATTTTGTGTTTCTGCCGGGTTTTGCATCTCGCACAGGTTTTCCATCAAACGATACTACGGGGATGATATCCTTGGTGGTTACGGCAATAAAAAGTTCGTCTGCAGAACCTGCCTGGGCGGGTGTAAATAACTGCTCAACGACTTCAAGACCTATGCTGTTAGCTGCCTTTAGAACGTACTTGCGGGTAATTGAAGGCAAAATATTTACTGTCAGTGGGGAAGTTTGCAGGTAATTCCCAAATATGGCAAAAAATGCAGAGCCACCACCTTCGGTTATATAGCCCTGGTCGTTGACGAGTATCGCCTCAGCACAGCCTTTCTTTTCAGCGTCGCGCCGAGCAAGAACATTAGCCAGCAGGTTCAGCGACTTTATATCGCACCTTTTCCACCTCCAGTCCGGATGGGTAGAGACGGCAATTCCCTGCGACTTTTCCTGTGAGCAGTCTTCCAGCTCTGTTATAGTGAGAAAAAAATTAGGCTTTATATCGGGTCCCCAGACGTGCTTGCGCAGTGATGAACCTCGTGTGACGTGAAAGTATATCTTTGCATTAGAAATCTCGGCAGCTTCGAAGGCTTTGCAGATATGTCGACGAATTTGCTCGATGTCCAACCTGGTTATTTCAATTGCAGCAAGGCTGTCGGCAAACCGTTTGAGATGTTCATCCAGAGCAAAAATCTTGCCATCGTAGCTGCGAATTACCTCATAGACCCCATCTCCGAAGTAAGTGCCGCGATCAAGATAAACGCTCTGTAGCTCGCCCAAAGGTACAATCTCATCCCCAATCATCGCAAGTTCCATAAGATTTACCTTAAAACAGCTTTCTTAACCTGGATTTTGCAATTGACACGTTTCTTGATTAAACTAACAATAGAATTAGCAGGATACAAAAATAAATTGCATTTTACTTTACAAAAAAGCGCCGACATATAAAATATCTGCTCCCGTGTCATTTTGTCTTAAGAGAGGATTTTACACAATGTATGCAGTAATAGAACAAGGTGCAAAGCAGTATAAGGTTACCGAAGGCGACCTGTTAAATATAGAGCTGACCGACATTCAGCCTGATTCCAAAACCCTGGAGATAGATAAGGTTCTGCTGGTCAGCGACGGACAGAAAGTTAGTATCGGCACGCCGTATTTGCAGGGTGCCAAGGTTATCGCCTCATTTAAGACCACCGCAGGCGAGGCGGTCATCAAGGGCAAAAAGCTTTATCCGACCCACTTTCGCAGACGCAAAAACAGCCGAAGGCGAATCGGCCACCGCCAGAAATATCTGCAGGTAGTAATCGATAAAATCCTGCCTTAGAGTCTCTTAGTTGCGGACTATTCGTATCGCTTGATTGTCTCCTCGGCATGCCGTCTCCACTCCTCCAAGCTGTTTTTTTCGAAGTATTCGAAAGAGTCGTCGCCGGCAAGTGAGCCTAAGACGGCTTTCCGGTCAGATACATTCGAGAGTCTTTCGATAACGAGACTTCGCATCTTTTCAAGTTCAGCCAGAAATTCGCCGTGCTTTTCTGTGAAGATTTGCTCGAGTTTCTTTCGCAAATGCCCTGCATAAGCCGGGCTGTGCCCTTCAGTACCTATAGCTATTTGAAGGTCACCGCGACTAACAACTGCAGGCACGAAAAAATCACAAAGCTCGGGCTTATCGACGACGTTGCACAAAACCTCAAGCTCCTGGCAATCGTGATAAATTTGCTCGTTGACCTGTGTGTCATTTGTTGCAGCGATAGCAAGGACCGCTCCGGCCAGATAATTTTTCGAATATCGGCTCTCTATCAGCTCTGCATTTGCCTTTAGGGAGAAATCAGTTAATATTTTGTCGGCATGTTCAGAAACGATAACAACGCGAGCGCCGCAAGCCGACAAAGACTCGGCCTTTCGAATCGCTACGGCTCCGGCGCCTATTACAACTGCACGACGCCCAGTCATTTCGAGAAATATAGGGTATTTGGCCATGGCAACCATATTACATCACCGCATCAGTCTTGTACACTCAAACTTAGTACTACAACGCTATTTACATCGTAAGAATTCGTTTATGAGCCAAAAATCAAATATCAAAAATTAACCCCTTAGGAGGGGGTAAAATGCAAGACAAATAAAAGTTCAAAAAGCTATCTGCAACCAGAAACAGGCGAATATTTCATTTATTGCCAATATCCTTAGCAAGCAGCAATAGCTGCTTAAAAAGGCTTTTGCAGATGTGAGCTAATGAAAATCTAAGCGGAATCAACCTGGCAGGTTCAAAGTCGGTGGATGGTTTCAAGCCCAGCTTGTCGCCGGTAGTTTCTATGCTTTCAGATTCAGTACAGCCATATCCCATTTCCTTCGCAGCCTTTATCATTGGCAGTTTTTGTAGCTCGATATTCGCCAGTTTGCAGCAGATAACTTCACAGGCTGCCGGGTCGATTCCGCCTATTATCCACCCCAATTCTCTGGCTCGGCCCCTAATCGGGCCTGGGCCATCCATAACTGTTACCGCATCGATGATGGTTACAGCGGGTTTGAGCAGTTTATATATTTCGATAAGCATCCGGCAAAAGCCGGTCGTGCTTTTGCCCCTTGTAAAGTGCAGAATAGCCTTTCGCTTTCCGCTGACACAACCGAATATATTCTTAACTGCAAAGGTTGCTGTTAATTGTTGATGCGTTTTGAATTTCGGCAGATTTATAATAACATCCGCATCAAGGGCAACAGTACTGATACCTACGCGGGTTTTTTCAGGACCGATGATAAAGTATTTTGGCTTGTTCAATTGTTTAACCGGCACTGCCAGCTGCTTCAACGGCTCTTCCAAATGTAACGCTTTTACACAACCAAAGACATTGCCCCAGGCAGGCGAATCGCCCACAAAGGGTTTTGCCCCGAAGTCTTTCAAAAGCCTGGCAAGTTCGATTATCACAGCCGGGTCGGTCTGCACCGCCCGCCTCCGAGATTTTGGTGCTATAAAGTTTGGCTTTATCAAAACCCTGTCACCGGGCTTGGCAAATCTTTCAAGCCCGCCTAATAAATCGAATTGTCTTCGCAAGGACTCGGCAACTTTCTGCTGTGAATAATCAGTGCATTGGGTAACTGTTACGGTGGCTCTGGCCTGGCACATATCGAGATTAATCTTCTATCCTATAGCAAACAAACAGGTAAATTCTCGCAGCAGGCTTCGGTTTCGAGACCCTGAAAAACAAGCTGGCTACTGTTCCTTTTCTGCTGATATCTCTTTCCGGCCCAATCAAAACAAACTCGCCCGGGCTCATTTTCAATCTGAGCCCAAGTGATGTGAACGGATATATCTTATCTGCAGTCGGGCCTGGAGAATTTTCATCCCGACCTCTAAAAGCCGGGACAAATACGGGACTGACAACTACGTTACATACACCTCTGGAATCCGGAATCTTATTCGCCCTGACCCGCAGGTTAAGCCAGCCCGGCCCGAGGGTAATAGTTTCGCCTGAGCCTTTGCTTATATAAAAAAAGCCCTGCTCCCGGTCAACAGCAGCAATTGTAATGTCATCGGCCAGGCCATCTGCCAACATCAGCGAGGTTGTCTGAACTCTTCGGGAGCCGGCATCCTGAAGGATGCCGCGGATTTGGTCCCAAATTTGCCCCTGACCGAAGCCGGCCAGGAATAGATTCTCTCGAAACGACTGGTAATCTTCAAATTCGAGCGGCGATGTGTGTAACCTCTGCCAAATCTCAACAACCTCAGCAATGTCGTCGGCCGGCAGCTCAAAGACGTAGAGTTTGAAGTCTATGGTTGTAAGTACCTTCCGGTCGGCTTGCTCAGGTTCCTGCCAAAGAGTCAGGTCTGTGAATTTTACCTGCTCCCATATTTGCTTTTCACTTTCGTTACTTTCACAGCCTGCAAGAAAAGCAACTGCAAGAACAATAACCACCCTGTAATAAATGCTGCTCATTTTGTCAATTTAGCGATTTGCCATTTAACTGTCAACGCATTGTGCGTATCTACAGGGATGGTCATGAAAGTTTACCGCTGCCTGGCTGGAAGCCGAAGTGCCGGTATCTTGTATCTGACTGTTTTTGGCTGATGGACTTTTCTGATGTTTTGTATGTCATAGCCGATACCAGCGGTTTGTCCACCATCAGTGCCTACAAGCCAGTTCTCGGCAAGTTCAGCCAAATCATACAGGTCCACGTCACCGTCGTCGTCGATATCCCCGGCCAAGAGAACCCTGACAGTTAGAACAATCCATAAATCACTCTGTAGTAAACCATCCAGAGGACCCCAACCTCTCACATCCGTATAGTTTTCAGCAAAGATGCCTACTACGTCACCGATTTTCGCTGGGAATTTGTAGATGCCGCTGAACCAGTCGCCGCCCTCGTCGGTAAGCTGCAGATTGTCCCAGGTGAGCACCTCATAAGCACTGTTTGGTTCAGTCTCAACCGGAGGGGACTGTCCAATCGTAACAGCCATATGGTTCATATCACCCGGCCCTCCAACGTATACATAAGTCGAGCCCATCTGATAGACGCTTATATTATCTGAATACGAAATTGAAACCTCATCGCCAAATTCTTCTGTCGCATCCGGCATTATTCTGTAAAAGATACCACGGGTTTGAGGGCTATCTGCGCTGCCATACCCCCAGGCCTTTGTATAAGAGCTCTGGTAGTCGGCAATGCCATCTGCCCAGGACGTCAACTGAAGACAAAGACAGTCACCATCAGTGTAGCCCCAGATATGATTATATGCGTCACTATAGGAATCCGAAACCGCTGCCCATTCTGCTGCGCTTGCAAAACTCGTATCTTCATCAAAGACCTCATAGGGTCCGTCTGTTTCATCGGAATCCTCTGCAAAGTTGTAACAATAGGCCTCAAGTGCTCCGGCATAATGTGAAAAGTAAGCGGCTTGAGAAACATAAACCACACAAAAAAGAACCAGAGCAAAAATTATTATGTGCCGTATCATCGCTATCCCCGGCTCAAGCAAAACAGTTTATTCAGAGACTCTCTTTTGTATTGCCTGCACTTATTTTTTCAAGAAGATTCAGCAAGATGTCAGCGTAAACTGTATTTTGCCAATCTCCCTTAGCTTGGTACAGTGCCATAGATGCCTCGTCGATTTTACCAATGCCAAGTAATTGATAGCCAAGAAGTAGCTGCAAATCGCCATCGAAATTGTACAGCTCGGCCTGCTCAGCCAAACGTTCAATCTGCTCAAACAAAACCTCATCTTCTGTGTACAGCCCCCGGGGATAGAAAACTCCTTCTTGTTCGGGTGTTACTTTTGACAGGGAGATTCGCAGAACTTCGGCTGCCTGAGAATATTTCTCCCCGGCAAAAAGGGCCTGGGCATAAGCAAACGGCATTATGATATCATCAGGTGCAAGTTCACTTGCGTTGGCGAACTCCTCTTCTGCCTTTTCGTAGTCGCCGGCCTCAAAGGCCTTGACGCCCTCTTCGAAATACATATCGGCCTCTGTCGCAGCAGCGGGCTCTTCGGGTATCTGCCCAGCAAGAGGTTCACCAATATCATCGATCCTATACGTTCCCTGCTCAGGGGCCTCATCGCCATAGTAGTTGTAGGTGTAATAGTTATATGTATCGCCCTGGACCTGCCGGGCAGTCGGGGCGCATCCATACCACCAGTAAGGATGGTAGCCATACCAGTAATAGCGGGCGTATCTATACTCGACCGGCCAATATCCACCCAAACTAATGAACACATATTTACGGTGATGGTAAGGATAGACGTAGCTAAAAGAAAAATACGGGCCCCAGTTGTAGGACACGGCGAAACGATAACTCGGCCAGATTATTCTATTACATACACGGTCATGGCGATCGATGTAAACATGCTCCTGACGGTGAATGTGTTTTACGATACGCGTTTTTCTGCCGGGGCGCTTAACGATATAACTTGGTCTTTTGAAACGTGAAGGACGAACTCGTAATTTACGCCCTGGTGCTGATTCTGTTGACACATCCTTGACGTGCTGGCTTTTTTCGCTTGGCAGTCTTACATGCTGACTTCTTTCGTTCGATGGACGAACAAATCTAACCGAACTGCTCGTGTTTTTGTCCTTATTTAATCTGATTTCCGCCACCGAGCGACTCCTGCGGATAGTCTTAGTCTTTTCGACAGTCTCTCTGCCAGATGCAGAGGTATCAGGTCTGTTGTGAGTTTCTTGTCTTTGATGCCGAAATGGCTCTGGTTTTGATACAGTTTTTCGCTCAACGGCAATTTTATTATCCGCGACGATTGAAGGTGCTCTGCTTTCACTGGTTGGTCGGCTCAACCTGATGTTGTTGACTTTCTGTGGAGCAGGAGTTTGTTGTTGCAGCCTTTGGCTTCTCTGAGAATAATTTCTTTTGTCAGGGTCAACACGCTGGATGTTTCTGTCTTGATACGATTCCTGATTCCGTTGAAGATAGGTACGAGCTGTAGGTAAAGTTACGCTGCTTTGTTGAGCAAATGTTTGTCTGGGCCGATTTAAAACTGACTCGGTAACTCTTCTAAGGGTGCTGCTGCTTATTTCTCTCGATATTGGTTGTCGGATACGACTGATAGTTTGCTGCCTCGCAGGACTCATCTTTAATGCCGGTTGACGCTGCATTACAGACTTTGTCGAGGTTTTGCTAACTATTTTTTCAGGCCCCTTTTGGCTTTGCCTGGAGGTGTCAGCCCTTTGGCCGCGTCCTCGCGAACGTTCCTTTTTTGCCAAAACAGATTCGGCAGACAAAAACAAAAAGCTAACAAAAACCAAGACAAAAACAAACCGGCTGATTTTGTATTGTGGCGTTGACATTTTCAGTCTCCTTTCTCTGACGGGCTCTTTTTTGCGGCCTGGGCCATCAGCAATGTCAAATATGTTACATTGACGGCTTGAGGCATAGCAAAACTGCGACAACGACGCCGTCCCTATTGTGTTGATTTGCCGAGATTGAGATATTTGTCAAAGAACTTTAATGCACGCGATATAATCTTCAGCAGGAGCTCCTTTTCATCGTCGGTAACCTGTAGTGCCTGAAACAGTTTGCTAAAACGTTCCGTTCGCTGCCTATTAAAGGCATCTATTGCCTTTTTACCCTCGTCTGTTAATGCCACTACCGTTGTGCGTTGGTCTTGCGGACTCATCGTTTTGGAAACCATTCGTTTTTCACGCCAAAGCCTGGTTATGTTAGTCGATATTGTGCTGTCACTGACGTTTGGAATTGCTGCGGCAACTTCCGATACCGTCATACTGCTGCGTTCATTGAGCAGGCCGAGTATCATCGTATCTCGCTCAGTCAGGTCCTCTTCGCCGGCCTCCTGCTGCAGTATCTTCAGCAGGCGCATCCTCCTGGTCAGTTCCCAAATAGCTTTCTCTAACTCCGTACTCATAATTACTCCTCTTGTAAAAAGCTCGTTCCATTAACCATATAATATATTACCAGTAGAAATGTTCATCTGTCAACTAATTTTTTTATAAAAATATTAGAAAAGTAAAATAAATCTTCTTAAAAAAAACTCTCCTGTCTATAACTTGCTTTTATATAAGCACTTAAAGCTATAGACAGCCTTATTAAAACTCTGGTGGTAGCGATATTGTGATGGGAAATAAATGCCAAATTCAGGAGAATACAGTTTACGCCGGACCCGCTGCCTGCTTATTTGATTGAAACACAGATATACGCACAATCTGATGACATAGATCATATAGTTTGGATTGCTGTCCACATCTTCTTTGAACACCTGTGCGTAGCCTGTATGTGTAAAGTCATTAGGCTTTCCCCTGTGACTCTGCCACCTTGCGGCCGAGGCAGAAAATGCTCCTGACCCCTTTTCCTATTCAGGAAATTCCCCATATTATAGACAAAAGCAAACAGTTAAAGCTGAACCTGATTGTCCACAAAATTAGTTGACTTTTACGCTGAGGCTGTTTACTTTATGAGAGTATTGGCGGGCTTTATTCGAGAAATCGGAAAAAGAAGTACTCGAATACCGTGTTATAGCAGTAAATAAGGCCGGTGAAGATCAGCGGGGTAATACGGTAATGATGGTGTTGTTAAAAAAGAGAAATCAAATTAGAATTTGAATTATTTATTTAGGTTCTCTCGAACAAACATTTCCTTCTGTATGTCATCATATATTCTTTGAAAAAGCTCTGGATCTTCAACTCTTGTGGAGTTTTCCTTGGTCCCATATTGTGAACTTGATTTGTTCTTGTTGACAAATGATACTCTTTCTTTTACTGTGTTTTCTCCGAATTGTTCCAATGTTGCCGTTACCTCTGAATTTCTCATAATTCCCCAAAAACCTTGTTTGATACCAGTTTCACCTTGAATTACACCCGATTTGAAATCTGCGTTGTTTATGATGTATCCTTCGTCTTGTAAAACCTGTATAGTAGCCTTAAAAGCATCGTCGTATTTGCCCTTTAAGTCTCTCGACTCAAGGGTTCTTCTTTGCAAGGCAGTTAATTGAGTTGTTGCACATCCAGCAGACATTATCATTAGCAACATAGCCAAACACCATTTTTTCATCTTTGAATCCCCTAAAAAGCTGATGACCTATAGCTACATTCTTTAACCACTTCATTACTGTCAAACTCAATCATTAGCGTAAAAGTTCTCGTTGAAGCAGAACTTCGGCCTCCGCTTGCCCCACCCACAATAACATTCCAATAACCTTCTTCCGCTGATCTTTCGACAGAAATCGTGTCATATGTCCATACCTCGTTGCCACTCTTATTTTTTGTTATTATATTTGGGGCACCAAAAACCTTCAAAATTTCATTCTGTGTTGTAACTCCTTCTATTATTGTTTTCTTTACCATACCAGTGGTCAAATTGCTTTTTTGAACCGGTTCGACTTGATTAACATTATTGCAACCAAATAAAAGCAATGTGGTTAAAACCATACTTAAATATGCAATCTTCATTTTATGTTCTCCTTAAAACATACATGTTCGGAACAAACTGGACGTATTATAATAAATGCAAACTGGACGTCATATAATATATTTTATAGATTCGTACAAGGACTTACATCTTGAAATTGCAGCTTTACATCGTGGCATTGTAAGTTTACTCTGTGGCTTGGGGAGGTTACATTGAATCGTTGTAAATGAGTTAAGAGTCGCTTAAAATGCAAAAAAAGGAATTTAATTTTTTAAGACGTTTTGCGACGGTAAACTTTATCCGCCCATTAACCTTAAGAGCCGGTTTTTCAGGAAAATGAGGCCATTTTATGGCCGGGGCCGACGATGTAGAGGCGCTTCTTCGGCTCAGCACTTTTGTGAGAGCAAACGACCCTGCCGACAAAGATTATGTGGTCGTCGGCTGCTCTTTCAGATATTAATAGCGTAATAGTCGAGCGGTATTCTTATGACGTCTTTGGCGAGCCGAACAGGACTTATGATGTAAATAATCCCTACTTGTTCACCGACAGAAGAATCAAAAAAAACAATTCACGAGTCACGAGCCACGGGTCACGGGTCACGGATTTGATGGTTTGATTATCTTTTGTTCTTTGAATACTTTGCCGGAGAGGTAATCAGTAAAGGTTACCTTGACCGTTAAGGGCTCGTTAGTTTCTTCGATTATTTCGCCTATGTCGAAGGTTAGTCTGTAATTGATGGTTATCAAGGTAGCGAACCACAGCTTTTTTAGCTCATCAGGCTTAATGTGCCACTGACCAAGCATCGCCTGCTCAGCTTTTCTGCTTAAGTCCCAAAGTTCAACGTCCACGGCACCGCCTGCTTTTACTATGTCACCTTGCTCATCAATCGGCTGGATATAAACGATCAAACTTTCCTTTTTGCCGTCTTTGTCTTTGTCGTAGAGATTGGTATATCTATGAATTCTTACAGCCTGCAAATCATACAGGCCATCCAGTCTAATCGGCCGGTTTAGCTGAGAAAGCACCTGGAACTGCTTTTTCATTTGGCCGGTTCTGGCTTTGCACTTTTTAACCTGATGCTCTAACTCGGTTTTTTCCAACCTCGTCTTATCAAGTTCTTCTAATAAAGAGCTCCTGGAGCCAGCGTTGTTGCAGCCCCCAGCTACCACCGCTATACAACCGGCAATTACGCATCGCTGCAAAAACGACCTTATATGTAAATGTTTGGGCATGTACATCCCTGACTCATTTTACTGATTCATATTTTTCTCTTCTCTGATAAGCTCTGGTGCTTTTTGAAGTATTCTGTCGACCAGCCCATAGTTTATTGCTTCTTCTGCTTCCAGCCAGAGATTTCTATCACAATCCTTCTGAATTTTCTCGGCACTTTGTCCGGTATTTTCTGCTAATATATTATACAGGCGACTCCGGAGTCGCAAGATTTCGCGTGCCTCAATCTCTAAATCGGTAGCCATGCCTTCCAGGACACCTGCAATCAAAGGCTGGTGCAGAAGGACTCTGCTGTTGGGCAGTACAAATCGGTTACCGGCCTTTCCGGCTGTCAATAATACCGCAGCCATACTTGCGGCAAGGCCGACGCAATAAGTTGATACCTCACATCGCAGGAAACGCATAGTATCATAAATCGCAAGACCTGCTGTAATAGAACCGCCCGGAGAGTTTATATACAAATGAACGCCGGTTTTGCTGTCCTCGTTACTCAAAAACAGCATCTGTGCTATAACAAGATTGGCTTTTGCATCATCAATCGGGCCTCCAATAAAGACAATCCTGTCTTTTAGAAGCCTTGAGTAGATATCATATGCACGTTCTATACGTCCGCTTTTTTCAATTACTATCGGTACCAGGTTTTGGTTAAGTGGCATAATTATAACTTCCTTCTATGTAAACAGTGCCCATTACCTAAGACAGGTGGTTATTCAGGAAAATAGAGTCTATTTGTCTTTATTCTTCTTTCTTTTATCCTCTCCCCGAAGAACCTCGTCAATAAGACCATACTCAAGGGCTTCGTCTGCGCTCATATATCTATCCCTCTCTGTTTCTGCTGCTATCTTTTCAACGGGTTGTCCGGTATGTTTGGAGAGTATTTCATTTAACATTTTTTTTGCTTTGATAATCTCCTCGGCCTGAATTTTTATATCGGAAGCCTGGCCAGTAACTCCGCCCCATGGCTGATGCAGCATAACCTTCGCATGCGGCAGTGCGTGACGCTTGCCCTCGGTACCTGCAGCTAATATCAATGCAGCACCCGACTGAGCCCGGCCAATACAATAAGTTGCTACAGGAGAGCTGACAAAACGAATCGTATCATAAATAGCCATAGTGTCGTCAACACTTCCGCCAGGAGAGTTTATGTAAAGACTTATCTCGCTTGCGCGTTTGAGATTATCCAGATAAAGCATCTTCATAATAACTTCAGCAGCTCGCTGATACGATATTTCTCCGATAAGAAAGACAATACGATTTTCCAGCAGCATATCATCCAGGCTCATCTGGCGATATCGCTGGTACTGCCCCTGACCATATTGGTTGTAAATTCCTATACCCCTGCACTTTATAGCGGTAGACATTTATGAATTTCCTTCAAGCAATCACTTCGACATTTTTCTCATCTGCAGTCTTTTTGTGCCATCAATGCAGAACTGTTTACTCCTTTTTTTCGGCTGGTTTCCTTTTTCGGGACTTCTTTGGCTTTTGTGGCGGCTCAACTTCAGTTATCTCAGCCAATTTTAGCAACTCGCTTATACATTTATCTTCGCGTACCTGCAATCTAAATTGTGAAAGCGAGCCATCCCGCGTCATCGTCTCCCGCATTCTCTCGGGCCTTTGTCCCTGCTTCACCGCCAGTTGAGCAATATATCCATTAATTTCTTCCTCGGCGACCTCAATATCCAGCTTTTCTGCAACTTTATCCATAATGAAGAATACCTTAAGCTGCTGTTTTGCCTGCTGCTCGCTGCCGGTACGCAGTTGGTCCATACGCTCTTCAATCTGCTCATGGCTTAATCCCTGTATCAACAGATTGCTGTATTGTCTTTTCAGCAGCGTCTCCGAATAATCAGCAACTACGTCAACCGGCAGGTCGAACTGGGTATTATTCAGCATATACTCATAAATTTGATTTTTCATATCAGCCCTTGACTGCTGGTCCAAACGATGCTGTACTATATCCCGCAACTTCTGGCGCAGCTCGCTTTCGTTTTCAGTATCGAACCTGGTCAGAAAAGACTCGTCCAAAGGTGATGGTTTAAGCCATTTTATATCCTTTATTGTAATCTCAAGGTCCACTTTCTTGCCGCGATACTCCTCTTTGAAGTAAGTTTTTGGCACTTCAACACAGGTTTCCCTGATGTCTCCAACCTTGGCTCCTGAGAGAACCTCATCAAGCTTCTCAACACCAACGGCACCGACAAATCCGTTGGGCCTGACGTATATCTCGATATCGTCAAATTTTTGTGTCTCGACTTCTTCGGCCTTTAAGACAACATCAGCTATAATCTGGTCTTCAGATTCGACTGCTCCATCTTCACGGGGTATCCACATACCCGACCATTTCTGCAATTGCTTTAGCTCTTCATTTATCTGCTCATCGGTGGCCTGCAGCGCTGTTTTCTTAACCTTGATGCCTTCCAGGGGCGACAGCTCGAAATCCGGCCTGACCTCAACCTCAAAATCAAATTTCAAAGGCCCGCTGTCAGGCAGCTCTATTTTCTCGAAGTCAACCTCAGGCTCACCCAAAATGTCGAGTTTATTGTCCTTGATTGCCGAATCGCTTGCGTCAGCCAGCAGTTTTAATTTCACCTGCTCTTTTGTCTCTTTGCCGAACCTTTTCTCCAAAAGTCTCCGCGGCGCTCGGCCCTTTCTAAAACCTGGCACCACCGCTTCCTTCCGCAAAGATTCGTATTGCTCATCGCCGGCCTCTTTAATTGCCTGTTCCAGGATTTCTACACAAACCTTCTTCCTGCAGGGACCAATATCCTCAATTGTTACTATGTTTTTTACAGATACAGCCTCATCTTCTTTTGGCATTGCATAACTCCTATCTATGCCGGCACATCTATTAAATAATAAAGAAAAAGGCTTATGGGATACCAGGAAAAGGCTAAAACTTCCCCGGAAACAATCCCTCAGCCAATTTGGCATTCACTGACGCTCCTGCTCGGACAACAAGCAGGAATTAAACGCACTGGCGACCAATGCCAAACTATCATTTAGCCGGTAACTCGCCAACACTATACCTTACCCGGCTCCATCCAACAGCGGGTGATGAGATTTGAACTCACGACATTCACGTTGGCAACGTGACGCTCTACCACTGAGCTACACCCGCAGAAAATCTGTCTATCAGTATATATCACTTCATCGCTCCTGCAAATACATTTTTGCAAAAAAAATGACGTACAGTGCCTTAATATCAATCCAAAGCCCCTGCATCGAAACCTGCTGAAACCGCCCGGAAATTACCACCGAATTGTCAGAAAACTACTGACTCAAAAACACGAATATGTTACAATTACAAAGTAGTAAAGCCATTTGTCTATTGAAAAGCAGGCCATAAAGTTAATATCCACAGGACAAACTATGCTGGACAATAGCAAAAACAATTTCGAGAATATGCTTTTGGGGGCGGTTCTATTGGCTTTTCTCTTGCTGGTCGGAGTGTGTTTGCGAGGGGAAATACTTTTTGCCGCTGATGCAAATCAAAGCGCTAAGAAAAAACATCCTTCGGACCCAAATGACAAAAAGCCAAACCGCCCACAGCATAATCACCCGGCCTTTGGCCAGCGAGCAAGAGAACGGGCAAAAATGGTGGCCAGACAGATTAAGGCACGGTCTGTCACTGACCCGAATGTCCTCAAAGCTATGCGCACTGTACCTCGTCATTCCTTTGTACG
Organism: Sedimentisphaerales bacterium; assembly: GCA_016935195.1. Taxonomy (GTDB): domain Bacteria; phylum Planctomycetota; class Phycisphaerae; order Sedimentisphaerales; family Anaerobacaceae; genus JAFGRL01. The sequence goes on along the minus strand of JAFGRL010000056.1, from coordinate 6,261 downwards.
TCAAAGCGACCTTCGTCGGGCCTACGAAGACCATCCTCTGCCTATAGGAATGGGTCAAACCATAAGCCAGCCATATATTGTGGGATATATGACTGAAAAACTTAACCTCGACCCAAATCACAAAGTCCTGGAAGTTGGTACCGGCTCAGGCTATCAGGCTGCTGTCTGTGCTGAAATTGCCAAACAGGTTTTCACAATTGAAATAATCGAGGCCCTTGCCAACTCTTCCGGGAAACGGCTGAAAGAACTCGGCTATAATAATGTATCAGTTAAGGCAGCCGACGGATATTACGGCTGGGAAGAAAAGGCACCTTTTGATGCCATTATTGTTACTTGCGCAGCCGGTTTTATCCCGCAGCCGTTAATCAAGCAGCTAAAACCCGGCGGCATAATGATTTTACCTCTCGGCAGCCCTTTCGGATATCAAAGCCTTATTCTTGTAACCAAAGATAACAAAGGCGGCGTTCGCAGCAAAACCTTATTGCCGGTGCGTTTCGTTCCTATGTTAGGACGCATCACCAAAAACAAGAAAACAGATGCTGAGAAATAAAAACTACAAACCAGCCCCTTAAAAATATCCTCATCGTTCACACAGATGAGCTTTTTCGCTGTCTTGCCGAGCAACCTTTATTATTTGTCACCTCGAGCGACCTGTCCTCCGTAGTGGCAGTTGGCTGAACATCACAGAATCAGAATTGAGTGTGTTAAGCCGTCAATACCTTAATCGGCGGATTGAAAGTTTTGAACTGTTGGAGTCAGAATGTCGTAGTTGGAATGTGGAACGAAATGGATTACAAAAAGGTGCCGATTGGCAGTTTACCACTACCGATGCCAGGATTAAACTGAAACGATTGTGCCCACAAGTTCAATCTTGACAGACTACTATGTGAAGCAGATGAACCGGCAGAATTTGACGGCGATCTAACAGTGCCTTTCATTCTTTGGTTATATAAACTGGCTTAACTAACTTTAACACGAGATATGTTTTGCTAAATCAGCCTTGGATTTGATTCCACTGGTGCCAGTAAAACCCGTTATTATAGTGCCCGTTGAATACAACTGGTCTATAACCAAAAAAAACAGCTCAGAAAAACTGAGAAAGTGAGATTTCATAAGGCCAGCAAGATTAAGGATTTATAAATCTTCCAAAAAATGCAAATATTTTATATGACCTAATGCTACAAAGGTGGAAAGCAAGGGAAGTAGTCCCTCAAAATAGGGAATCCGTATTTAATGTTATGGCCTGCCCCCGTTTCTTGTATTAGTTGTTATGAAAGTATTTCAGATTCTTAACGCCTTGGACCTTTCCGGCGTCGTCTTTGGGAAGCACGGGTCTTTTTGCCCGCGATCGGAAATTTGCCTCTGTGTAGTCCTGATAGCCCTTTATCTACAAGTTGCGGTTGTGGCGAATCAGGTTTAGTGTAGGTAAAGTCTTTACATTTTTCAGGTTTGAATTCACGTCCTATGAATTTTTCAATCTTACGAATGTACTTATCCTCCTCGCGTGAAACAAACGTAATCGCATCGCCTGGAGCTTCAGCCCGGCCGGTACGGCCAATGCGATGAATGTAATCTTCCGCATAGGCTGGCACATCATAATTAATGACATGTGAGATCCCCGTGACATCGATGCCGCGAGCAGCGATATCGGTTGCGACCATGACCTGATACTTACCTCTCTTGAAGCCATCCATTGCAAGGAATCGTTGGCCCTGAGTGCGGCTGGAGTGTATCGCCACGGATACAATGCCGGCGGCCTTAAGTCGCCGGTTAATCTTGTCGGCCCCGTGTTTAGTACGGGAAAAAACTAGGACGCTGTACATCTGTGAGTTGCCGAGCATGTGCATCAGAAGGTCCATTTTCTGCTCTTTGCGTACCGGATATATATGTTGTGTAATCGTTTCGATGGGATTTCGCGGGCGGCCAATCTGGATCATTTCGGGAGACTTGAGTATGCCTGCGGCCAGAGCCTTTATCTCGGGCGACACAGTGGCGGAAAAAAACAGGGTTTGGCGTTTTTTGGGCAGAGCGCCGACGATCTTTCGCACGTCGTTAATGAAGCCCATATCCAACATTCGGTCGGCTTCATCAAGAACGAGCACTTCAATATGCCTGAGGTTGACGGAGCGCCGATTCATGTGATCCATGAGTCGTCCCGGTGTTGCAACAACAATGTCAACTCCGCGATGAAGTGCATTAAGCTGTCCCTTAATATTCACACCTCCATAGACGGCCAGAGTACTCACATCGAGGAATCGGCCATAGCCGAGTATGGCCTTTTCGATTTGCACTGCTAACTCTCGCGTCGGCGTAATGATAAGTGATTTGATAACTTTCTTTGTGGTCGCCCTCTCGTGACTGAGCCGGTTTAAAATGGGCAGTACAAAAGCGGCAGTTTTGCCTGTGCCGGTTTGAGCACAGCCTATAATATCTTTGCCTTCAATTACGGCTGGAATCACCCGTGATTGAATTTCCGTAGGAGCGATATAGCCGGCTGCAAGAATTCCCCGCACCAGCGGGTCGGAGAGACCAAAAGTCTTAAATGGCATTAGGTAATCCTAAAAAATATAAATTGAAACTGATTCAAACGCGAAGATTGGTCAAAGATCGCAACTATTACGTCTGGAATTTCCCATAGAACATTGTATGTCTTAGCTCAGCCACGCCTTGCTGAATCTCGTTGCTAATAGAATATCAAGTCTGCCTTGAAATTCAAGCTTTCATATTGTCACTTTCCTGCTGTCATTATGATTGTAATGATAAGGAAAAAACGTACAACCGAGTTACAACTCAAAAGCCAAATAGCTCAGAAAAACTAAGAAAGCAAGATTTCATAAGGCCATCGAAATTAAAGACTTAAAAAATTTTCAAAAAACGCTGATATTTTATATATACTATTGTTCGTTGGATTTGGTTATTGGACATATGTTTGCAAATGCACAGACTCTCAGTAATATATATATCACAGACCCGAATATCTAACTAAAATAGACAAATCATGATCACGTACTTGTTAATCGCTAGTATCGAGAATTGTCATAAATGCTTCCTGCGGTATCTGAACGTTGCCAACGCTTTTCATACGCTTTTTACCTTCTTTTTGTTTTTTAAGCAGCTTCATCTTGCGCGTTACATCTCCGCCATACAGCTTTTGCGTTACGTCTTTGCGAAAGCCTTTGATGGTTTCTCTTGCGATGATTTTTCCGCCAATAGCAACCTGCAGAGGAATTTCAAACTGATGTCGTGGGATTGCCCTGCGTAGCTTTATGATTAGCTTTCGGCCTCTTGTCTCTGCTTTGCTGCGATGGACGATCAAACTCAAGGCATCGACCGCAATTTTATTCACAAGAATATCGATCTTAACAAGATCACCGGACTGAAAGCCTATAAACTCATAATCCATCGTTGCATAGCCGCGACTGATACCTTTGAGAAAATCATAAAAATCATACACGATCTCAGCAAGCGGAGCTTTATACTCGAGCATCACCCTGGTCGTACTAAGATAATCGGTCTTGGCCAGCTTACACCGTCTGGATTCGGCCAGCTTCATAATTCCGCCGATCGAATCAACCCCGGTTATTATTTCAAGACGAACAAAAGGCTCGCGAAGCTCTTCGATGTGACTGGCGTCAGGCAATTGACTTGGCGATTCTATTTTCTTAACAGTTCCATCCTTGGTCACCACCTCATAACTAACCGTTGGCGCCGTCTGTACAACCTCTATATCATTCTCCCGTTCCAGGCGTTCCTGAACTATCTCCATATGCAGCAGGCCAAGAAATCCGCAACGAAACCCAAAACCAAGCGCAGGCGAATTCTGGGGGCTGAATGAAAAACTTGCATCGTTAAGAGCAAGCTTATCAAAAGCATCTCTCAGCTTTGAATAATCCGTATTATTACCAGGATAGAAATCTGAAAAGACCATCTGTATAGGTGGTTTATAGCCCGGCAGTGCCTTCAAGGCAGGCTTGGCATAATCTGTGATAGTGTCACCTATCGTCACATCCGCCAATTCGTGAATATTTGCGATAACATACCCAACCTCTCCGGTGCCGAGTTCGTCAACAGCGGTCATCTCAGGTTTGAATTTTCCCAGTTCGGTAATAAAATGGGTTCTGCCGCTTCGCATAAAGCTAACCTTTTGTTTTACATTCAATGAGCCGGCAAAAACTCTGACATAACATATCACTCCTTTGTATTGGTCACAATGACTATCAAAAATCAGCGCTGCGGTCGGCTGATCGCTTTTATCCTCAGGAGCAGGAAGAAATGTCACTATTGCTTCAAGCAGCTCTTTAACACCCAATCCGCTTTTTGCGCTTACTTTAAAACATTCATTAGCATCGACCCCTATAATATGATTTATCTCTTCGGCTACCAGATCAGTATCCGCTGCGGGCAAATCCACCTTGTTGATTACACTTAAAAGTACAATATTATTTTCGATCGCCAGATAAGTATTAGCCACAGTCTGTGCCTCAACACCCTGGCTGGCATCAACCACGAGCAGCCCGCCCTCACATGCAGCCAATGCCCGTGAAACTTCATAATGAAAATCAACATGGCCTGGCGTATCGATCAGGTTCAGCATATAGGTTTTACCTTCGTACCTGTAATCCATCGTTACCGCTGAAGCCTTGATGGTTATTCCGCGTTCACGCTCAATATCCATATTATCAAGAAGCTGTTCCGCCTTTTGACGGTCAGAAATCGTGCCGGTCAACTCAAGCATACGGTCGGCCAACGTGCTCTTGCCGTGATCAATATGTGCTATAATCGAAAAATTGCGTATATATTTCGTATCCATATCGTATATTACTGACCGTTTTTGCGTCCTTGTCGCCGTCTATCGGTTTCTTTCAACAGCCTTTTGCGGATTCTAACCGAATTAGGGCAAATCTCAACAAGCTCGTCGGCTTGAATGTATTCCATCGTCGCTTCAAGACTCATCTTCCTGGCAGGCCTGACCTTAGCCGAATCGTCTTTGCCAGATGCCCGAACGTTAGTAAGCTGCTTACCTTTAACCACGTTCACGGGTATATCTTTTTCCTTGCAGTTTTCTCCCACCACCTGTCCTTCGTAAACCTGTTCACCGGGGGCAACAAAGAAAACACCTCTATCATACAAGGCATCGAGTGCATAAGCGGTCACACCTCCGGTAGTGGTTGCGATCATAACCCCGGCTTTACGCTGAGGTATCGCACCACGCATCGGCTCATATCTCTCAAACGAATGATGCATAATCGCTCTGCCGGCCGTTGCGTTCATCATCCTTGCATGAAGCCCGAACAAACCACGCGATGGTATCAAAAATTCCATATGAACAAAATCGCCAGCTCCGCTTTTGGCATCCATCTTAACTATTTCACTTCGTCTATCGCCCAGGAGACTCATCACGGAATTCTGGCAACCCAATGGGCAATCCACCACAAGCAGTTCTATCGGCTCATAACGTCTGCCTTGGATTGTTCTCAAAATTACGCTCGGCTTACCAACACAAATCTCATAACCTTCCCGTCGCATAGTCTCCAGCAGAATGCCAAGATGCATCAAACCTCTGCCTGAAACATTGAATTCTTCAGGTGTTTGGCCCTGTTCTACTCTTAATGCGACATTGTGCTGTTGTTCTTTTTGGAGTCTATCACCAATTTGCCTGCTGGTTATGTATTTACCATCTTTTCCTGCGAACGGGCCGTCATTAATTCTAAATGTCATACTCATTGTCGGCTCATCAACTGGAATAACCGCTAATTGCGAAGGCTTATCCGCACAGGCAATAGTGTTGCCGATATCCACCGGGTCAAGCCCGGATACCGCACAGATATCACCTGCCTGAACGCTTGAGACCTGTTTTCGGCCAAGACCAAAAAACTGATGGATGTGCATAATCTCCTGCTGAGTATGCAAACCGTCGGCGTCAATTACTGTGACCCGCTGACCTTCGGTTATTTTCCCAGCGAAAACCTTGCCAATTGCTATTCGTCCAACATAATCAGAATACTCATGGTTTGTCACTAACATTTGCAAAGGAGCGTCCTGGTCAACTTTCGGCGAAGGAACATTGTTTATTATCGCATCGAATATTACCTGGACATTATTGGTTTTATTAGCCATATCTGTTGTTGCCCAACCATCTTTTGCCGATGCGTAAACAACTGGAAAATCCAGAGCCTCATCATCTGCGCCGAGTGATACGAGCAGATCGAATACTTCATTAACGACATCGTCCGGCCTGCTGTTTTCGCGGTCTACCTTATT
>JAFGRL010000055.1 GCA_016935195.1 Sedimentisphaerales bacterium | reverse complement strand
GCCGGCACCGTCCCTGCAGGCGCTCCGCAGAGAACGGAGATAGCCCTCGACGGCCTTTCCCCCAGAGAAAAGATCACCGCCGGAATTAAACCAAAATAAACGTAGAAGGAGAAAATCGGAAAACCCTAAGCACTAAATAGAGAAATCCTAAATAATGTCAAAAAACAAAATATGAATGTCCAAAACAGTTTTGAGTTTAGTATTTTGAATTTGTTTAGAGTTTAGAACTTAGGATTTAGGATTTAATAGTTAGGGTTTAGTATTTAGGATTTCTCCAAAGGAGAATAATATGGCTTTAACGCTAGTAGAAGCTGAAAAACTTTCCAACGATGTCCTGCTGCAGGGCATCATCGAGACCATTATCAAGGACAGCCCCATACTGCAGATGCTCCCCTTCATCCAGATCGTCGGCAACGGGCTATCGTATACACAGAACTGTAATCTTGTTCATAATCAATATGGTTAATCGGCAAAAAGGCTTTAATTTCAATCCTATCGGAGTAAGGCACTATAAGGCATTGGAGATAATCAAGCAACTGTCGCTTACTGGTAGGGCTACCGACTTCATCTCTAAGACTATAATCTTCAATATCAGCCATGCCTAATAATACTTCAGCTACTTTGTAGGCTTGTGCACTTTGCTGTTCTTCCTCGTTGCTAACACCTTCTGGTATCAGATTTAGTCTAAGGTCAAGTTCTTTTCGCCTTTTCTCCCAGAACGTGAGCCATGTCCTGGCGTCTTCAAGTTCCGATATCTGTGCTGGGTCTATCTCCTGCCTGATACCTGATAACCTTTTTTCCTCACTGTCTAGTTTGTCTTTCAACTCGTTGAGCCTATCTTTGCCAAGTGCTCCAGTTACCCAATTCTCAGCAAGCCGCTCTTTTTTTTGCCTGATTTCCGATAACTGACAATCAATAGGCTTGATACTTCTCTCTAACTGTTCTGCTCTTGCTTTCAACTTGCTGATAGAATCTTCCAAGGCAATTATCAGCGAAGAAGGACAGCTAAGGGCTTCGTTTACCTTCTCCCAAACGGCATTTTCAAGCCATTCAGCGTCAATTGGGTTGAGGCTGCACTTGTCGCCGTTACTCACATTCTCTAGCTGTAACCTGCCCCGACAGCTATAGACACGCCTCGTGTTATGTGCCCAACTGCAAGCTAGGCTATGTCCGCAAAGTCCGCACTTTACCATGCCCTGCAATAGCCAGGGAGAACCATTCCGATTGTGTAGTCTCCGATTATCTTTGCGCCTCTGCTGAGCCATTTCCCATAGCTTAGGTTCAACTATGGCAGGCAGGTCTATTTTAAGAGGGTGCTCGCCTTTGTAACCAGGATGCGAGATTAGGTCTCTTGTAGCTCCGGCGTACCACTGCCGTGCCTTGTGTTTAGTATCTGCTCCACGTGGCAGCACATTCTCCTCATTGAGTTTGCGAGCTATTCGCCCTACGCCAAGACGGTCAAAGACATACAGGTTAAAGATACGCCGGACTATTTGGGCTTCATTTTCCTTGATTTCTAACTTGCCAGTTTCATGATTGTACTGATAGCCATATAAGGGCTGCCCACATGCCCACCTGCCTTGCCTATAACGAGCGTATCTGCCTTCTCTAGTTCGCTCTACTATCATATTACGCTCGAGCTCAGCTACACTGGACATCATTTGAAGTGCAAAATTGCCCATTGGCGTATTGGTATCAAATCCCTCTTCGGTAGAAACAAATTTAATGCCTAACTGACGTAAATCTTCAATATAATTAAGCAACAATCGAGAATTGCGGAAGAAGCGATCAATTTTTCTCACTACTACGACATCAATGCGCTTTGCTTTGGCATCGCTCATTAAACGCTGGAGAGCTTCTCTATCGCCAGTAGTACCTGTTTTTCCTTCATCGCTGTACAGTTGATAATCGTATCCCTTATAACTCGCCCAACCTTCCAAATCAGCCCGTTGTTCGTCCAGGCTTGTTCCGAGTTTCTGCTCCTGGCTTGATACCCGAGTATACAGTGCTGCTTTCATTTCTCAACCCCCCATTTTAATTTTTTTCTTGTTACGTCACGCTGGTTTGAAACCATTCCTGCTTTTGCTTGCTGTGAGGCATGAATCTGCTTTCAGCAAAACGCCTGCTGAGGATAGTTTTCTTCCATGGAGTCCACGTCCAGGGCCTGTTCAGCCGAACTGACTCATACCAACACCAGGCGATGTAAGCCAACCCGAGGCCAATTATGGCTACACCTTCAGAATCAACATTATCATCTGCTGGCGGATTCGTAGTCAGCATGAACTCATTGGCGTCGTCATCATCGTCACCGTTTGCCTCGCTCCATGCCTGTTTCAAAGCTTCTGATGGGTCATAGCCTTCAGCACGCAATTCGTGTGCTCTGGACATGACACCACTTTTCAATGGGTTTGGCTCTGGGATCAACATTAATTCTTCCATCGTTATCACCTCCTCTTTTTATATTTTTTGCCAGAGTAAATACCTGGAACTCTTGTTGCTTAGTTCTGACCAAGAAACCGGTTGCCCACTAACCATGAACGTGTCAGGCAGCCCCGGAATCAACATTAAATCCTCAATCCCCTTGTTGAACTGCTGCCACGTCAGGTTTGGCGGTACCATCAGCTGTCTACCTCTGACCTTTATTTCTTCTTGCATTTTTCTTCTCCTAATTTATTTCTCCAATTTGTGTTGGAGGGCAAGCCAATGATAACTTGCCCTCCGGAAGGAGGTAGTAAATGAAAAGAGCAAAGCCTGCCAGAAAAGAAGAAAACTGGCAAGCAGGGCATTCAATCATTATTTTCATCCTCGTCATAATCCATATCCATCACTCTGCTGTATGTGACTGGATTTGCCAAGTACTCATTAGCAGCAGCTACACTCATCGAATCTCTTTTCTTCAGCCCGTGAACGTCTCGTAGGTGCCTAGCCAAAAGCCAGCGCTGCTCACTCCTATATCTGCATATCGGGCATATAAATAATCTGATTGGCAAGTTTTTCATCGTTGTTTTTTTCCAACTTTTTCATACTTCTTATGTTGATATAATTATAAAGTATCTGCCTAAAATAGTCAATTTTTATGCTCTATTAAATGAATATAATTTGTCTGATTACTATAGAAATGGATAAAAATGTTTGATTTTCATAGCTCAGTTCTCGCCTTCGGCGATTGAGTTGTTGTTGTTTGGGTGCCGGGGAAAAAACAGAAAACATTTCATACTAGAAGGAGGAATAAAGATGAGGGCATGCGGAATGGCAATTATTGGGAACCAGATAACAATGGACAAGTGTCGCTGGTGTTCGGCTACGCTTCGCTCCGCCGAACTTTGGCGGCTTCTTTAAAATTATGGCAGAGCTGCCAACCCTCATTTGGCGGCTTCTTGATGTAGATGTTGTAGATACTGTAGACAGGAAAATATATAATGTATGTGGTCACACTATTTTCGTCTTTCTGCTACAGTTTTTAATGATTTGTACCACAAGTCAATACAGTATAGCCATAAGGCGATGGCTTGTTTACCATTTATACTTGGAATGGCCAAACACTTGCCTAACAATGCACCTGCTTTTTGATAAACTGACATAAATCCCTCCTTTTCATAAGCAAAATCTACGTAAAACAGGGTTTATTGTATGTACTACTCTTATATGTAATTTGCCCCAATATAACGCTAATTTGCCTTGATTTACCGTAATTTTGCCCTACTTTATTCTACAAATACTTAAATTTGCTTAAGAGTAATTGTAATTTGCTACTTTTTAAGATTGCTATACTGTTCTTTTGCCAGTTTCAGAACTTCCTCAAGCCACTCTTTGCGGTCATTTGCCAACAGTTGCTCCACATAAGGTTGCAGGTCAGGGTCTTGCACTGTGTTCAATAAAGTTACAATGGTCTGATAATCGGTAGTTGCTAGAAATCCTAACCACATGCCCACCTGTTGATCGTTTTCGGCTTCGGATGACAGGAATTCAATAGCTTCTGCTGGCTCCATTTCCAGCAACGGCAATAAAGATTCAAGCTTTAGCTGTACTTGCTCCTGTTTTTGTTCTGCTGGCTGCTGCTGTGCTTGTGATAATTGCTCGTGTCTGAATATCTGTGGCGGTTGTCTTGACTGTCGGGATTGCTGTGCTACCTGTCCAATCAGTCCTTGCTGTTGTGCTGCCTGCATGGCTTGTGGCAGTACTTTAATGATTTCAGCAAGGTCACGAATCCAGCTCTTATTATCAGTAGTGCCTAGCTCATCCTTAATCAAGTCTTTAGCCTCTTTGGCTTGCCTCAAGACTTCGAGCAAGTCTGGCTGTTCGTTATTGCCAGAAGCACTAGGCTCAGGGAGTGCATACTTCTGCCGAGCAATACTTGCTGCCAATTCGGGGTCATCTTTGAGCAACCTGTACCACTGGTTAGCCAACAGTTGTTCTGTTCGTGCCTGAGCTTCTCTGGCTTTGACTTCGGGGCTTTTCTGTTTTCCTCTTGTTCGTTTTTTTCTGAATGGTAACTTCATCTTCGTTCTCCTTTATCTTATTTTGCTGATGCCACTGCCTGAGTTCTGCTAGTGACCTAAACCTATGGCGAAATTGCACTTGTCACCTCCGTGTTTTCTGCATATCTTTTACCATAATAAGTCTCTCTTTCTTCTGCCCACTTCGTTAAGCACGTATAAGAGCAGAAACAATAACGGTACCACCGCTGGTTATAAAAACTTACTTCGAGGTATCCAGCCGGTAATATTCCTAGTGGACTGCCTTCTTTTTCCTTCTTACAGGTATCACAACCAAAAAATACTCGCTTCATATACTTTTTAAGGGTTGTTGCCAGCCAGTTTGACAACTAACTCATCTCTGATTCCTTGTTCTAAGCATGCCTTAGTGAGTTGAGGAACAGTAAGCGCCATTACTTTCGGATAACCGCCAGATTGGCGTACGGTGAAGTGCATCTCCTCCAAATACTGGTTGGCTTGTCTGGTAGTCAGTCCCTGTTGATAGTTTCGGCGGATTACCTCGAGAATATCGGCAATTTTGATAGATTTGGATATATCTAACTTCTCCCCACCATTAGGGTCTGCAATAGTTAGGAGAGCTATCAATCCTCGAAGTAGAAGTCCTTTAGGTTGATAAGTTTGTCCGTCTTTGAAGGCAGAATCAGCTATTTGCATCTCTTTATGCACCTCCTTTAGATATTCACTATCGTTTAAAAAATTAGCTAACCTCAGAATAGGCTCGTAAGTATCAACTATTCTTGGGGCAAATTTCGGTGTTTCATAGCTAGTTGGTATTTGAGTGGACATAGTTTCTCTCAGTACTTTTGCTATGTCTTGAGCCATGCCTTTAATATCCGCTGCTTTGGCATAAGCGCCTGGGTTAAAGAGAATGTAGAGCCAAATGGAGCGGTTCTGCAAAGTTGGCTGTCTAAAATGCTCTAGTCTGTGTATAAGTGTTGCACCGAAAGTTTTGTATTCCTTCTGTTTCCAACCACCAGATTGAGTGGGCGTCATTTTCCCAGCAGTCGCTGTTGCTCTAGCGTATCTGCCATTAAGGTAGCTATAAACCTCTTCGCCAAGCGGCGAATCGCCAAACTCTTCCATAACCGCTGTTCCGCCATTACTTGCGTCAAACTTTTCCCGTATCACTTTTGCTGTTTCTGTCGAAGCGTTTATGTGGACGAGGTTATAGCAAAAATAACTGGTGGCTGTGATTAGTTCACTTTTCCCGACGCCACTGTTACCGTAGTAAACCAGATATGGGAATCTATCAAACTCTTGAAGATGCCAGGTAAGTGAGGCATAGTATGCCGCCGTCCTTAGTTGATAGGCAGCGGCGCCAGAAATTATCTCCAACAGATTCACCATCTCGTCTATTGCTTTCTTTATTTTTTCTTTCACCCTTTTTCTCCTTTATGTAGATTTTGTAGGGTTTGTAGGGGTTTAAAATAAGCCGTATGCACTATATCTATAATGTGCTACAAACCTTACAATCCCTACACCTATTGATACACTATTATTTTTTTTCGCCACTTTCCCTACAATCCCTACAATCTTTCTTTCACGGATATTCACTTCCTTTATCTTTACATTCATAACAATAATGTAAAATCTACACGTGTCCTACGTAGATTTCGTCTACCTCCTCCAAGGCACGTGTTCGGTCACTTCTCACATACGCCTCAGCACTCGATAGTTTTGACCAGCCTAGAAGATATTGAAGGCTAGCACTGCTAATCCCTTTGTGCGCTAGTTCGATGGCACAAGTGCTACGTAGACAGTGAGGATAGGCATTGTGAAGTATTGCGGCAACTCGACAGAGGTCCTTCATCCTTTGCCAAACCCGTTGTCGAGTCAAGCCAAGTCCATCGTTCCCTGCTAGATATTCTTCCAGTATTGGTCTCAGTTGTGGGTCTATACGAATTGTACGGGCACCATGTTTGGTTTTTGGCTTCCACAATCCGTCTCTTTTGTGTAAACACTCCCAGCAGTCACAGTTTTGCCTAACTGGTACTGTGATTGTGCTTTCATCAAAGTTCACCCATGAGCGTTTTAGATGCACTAGTTCGGAGACACGTAGTCCTGCCAATATTAAACATCCGAACATAAATTTGTCCCTGATACTGCTGCAGACAAGCCATAGCATATTGATTTCTTGTTGATTCAAACTATCCTCCTTACAGGACAAGCCTTTGAGTTTACCTGGCATGTGACACCTCTAACTTCAATGGTAAGACTACAGACCTATACCAGGGAAACCACCCTGCCCACCGTGGACTTCTACGATGTGGGCGATACCTGGGTCGAGTCCACGCCAATCTTTACCAAGGAAACCGCCACCCTTAAGATCATGGGCGGCGATGCCGATGTGGATAACTTCCTCAAGTCCACCCGCTCCAATGTCCAGGACCTGGAGACGGCCGTCATCGAGCAGAAGGCCAAGGCCGTGCGCCATGAGTTCGAGCAGCAGTTCCTCTATGG
>JAFGRL010000054.1 GCA_016935195.1 Sedimentisphaerales bacterium | reverse complement strand
TTACCTTAATATCATCTACGAGACGGCTTACGACATAGACAAACTGTCTGAAATATATCTGGGCACGAGCATAACCTTCTTATGGTATATGGTTAAACCTCTTGTTGTTTTTCTCTTCACAATGGCAATCGTGCAGCTACCTTTTATTATTACCTTGGCCATTCTGGACCGAAAAGGCATAACCTATGAAGAGCTCTGGATAGGCCAGACAAACCTTCACCTGCTGCTGAGGATATTATTTATGACAGGCCTGTTCATTTTTCCAATGGCGATTTTAACTACGGCAGTGAGCAAAGATATAATGCTTTTAAGGCCGGATTATCTGATAAAGCCGATTCTAAAAGCTCTTGTCCCTTACCTTGTTGTCGCAGCTTTGGTTATTGCAACGGGTATTGCAGAAATGCAAACAGCAAACTACTTTTTCAGTCCGGATATCAGCTTGGTGCAAAACATAAACAGACTTGGTTTAAACTTAGCTGTTCAGTTAATAGCTATAATTGCGATGCGGTCCATTGGCCTGTTTTACAGGCACTACGCCTGTTATTGCGCCTGGTAGCAGCGAAAGAACCATAAGTTCATAAGCGATTCGAAAAAAACATTCCACGTTACGATAGAGTTATCCCACCTTTTTATAGGTCCCATATATTATGACATAACACCCATCTAACCACCAGCAGTGCTTTTTCATTGACATATCTGCTGTTTTCCTTTAGTATATGGCTTTACAGGACGAATATTTATGGAGGACTAAGGCTTTTCGTCCTAAACCAGCAATTGTGAACAAACAGGTGCGTTCTGCTGGTTTTGCTGCGTGGAGCACAATTCCAGTTTTTTGCCTGTTAAAGAAGTTTTTACAACCAAAGGATTTTTTGGAGATAACCTGATGTCTAATGCCAAATCAGTTGCAGCGGCCTTGATTATAATGGCCTTATCGGCCGGCCTGGCCCTGGCAGATAATGTTGAGAATAACTGGAACGAATTCCTGCATTACACAAAAATAGGCAGATTTGATTTAGCCAAAGGTTATGCCCAGGCACTTATCGAATCGGAGCCTAACGCCCTGGAACTGCTTGATCTGGCCCAGGCAAACCCGCACGGCCATATACTGTTAAAAAAAGCCGGTAAAAACTCCTACGAACCCGAACTGGCCCAGCTTGCCACCGAGGTATTGAAAATCATAGAAAAAGGCAGATTTATCCGCCGCAGTGAACCCAAAATCATAGCAGAAGAAATTCGCAGATTGACTACCACCGCCCGAGGCAGAGTAACCGCAGTTAAACGCCTCGCAGATGCCGGTGAGTATGCGATACCATATATGCTCGATGCCCTCCTTGATGACTCCCGGCAGGAAGAATGGCCAAACATTATCTGGGCACTTCCTCAAATCGGCCAGGCAGCAATAAGGCCGCTTGCTGCATCCTTGCAGATGGATAATACCGCAGTCAAGGCCGAAGCAATAAAGGCCCTGGGCAAAATCGCTTACCCACAATCACGCCCTTACCTGAAATTCATCGTCGAAAAGGATACTTCCGGACAGCTCGGACAATTGTCGGCACAGAGCATAAAACAAATTGACACATCGGCCGCTCGTCTAAGCGCTGCCCAACTGTTTTTTAGTCTTGGCCAGGACTATTACTATCATTCAGCATCCCTTGCACCGGCACAGGATGCTGATTTTGCAAATATCTGGTTCTGGGACAGTACCCTTAAAAGGCTAATACGTGAAAAGGTTGACAAAGAGTATTTTAATGAGCTGATGGCGATGCGCTGCTGTGAATGGGCGCTTAAAGCCGACCCCGAATTCGGCAAAGCAATAGGCCTGTGGCTCGCTGCGTTCTTCAAGGCCGAATCAACAGGACTGGATATGCCGGAATACTTCGGCTCAACTCACGCAAGCCCCGCTGTCTATGCCACTACTGCCGGCCCGGAATATCTCCATCAGGCCCTTGCCAGAGCCCTGAAAGACAAAAACGCGTACGTAGCCCTCGGCGCCGTCGAGGCTCTGGCTACCACCGCCGGCGAAAAATCTCTTCTGTATCGTCTCGACCTGACCCAGCCGCTTATCGATGCACTGTCTTTTGATGATAAAGCGGTGCGGTACAGTGCCGCCATAGCTATAGCTGCTGCAGGCCCAAAAAGACGCTTTGCTGAAAGAAGCTTGGTCGTTAAAAACTTAACTGAAGCTTTGCAGCAGACACCCACCCAGAACAACCAAGCATCAGCAAATCCTGTCAACTGGGACCAGCAGATGACTGACAGCTACGCTCTGCGAGCAGCGACCGTGATGCTGAAACTTGCACAGACCCAAAATCGTGTTATAGACCTCTCCGATGCCAAAGACACTCTCATAGAAGCAACAAAGGACACAAGGCCCCAAATCCAGACTTTGTCGGGCCAAATTCTTGCCCACCTTGAGAGTCCTGACGCTCAGCGTGCCATTGCCGCTATGGCCCTTTCTGAGAATAACTCAAAGCCCATTCGAATATCCGCCTTCAATTCTCTTGCGGTCTCCGCAAAGCTCAATGCGAATCTGCTCGATGAGGCAACGATTGACCACATTTATTTGCTGGTTGGTTCACAGCAGGCCGACCCGCAGCTAAGAGGTGCTGCTGCCATCGCCTATGGTGCTTTGAATCTGCCCAGCAAAAAGGTCAAAGACCTTATACTGGACCAGGCACGCAGTTGAAAAGCAAAAATGCCTGTTCTTTTGCGGCCGGCTGTTATAATATGGCCCGGATTATATTCCACCGGCATTTTGTGGTTAGCAAAGGACTCTAAGTGTTGGATCTGTCTATCGTTATACCGGCTTTCAATGAAGGCAGAAAAATCGCAGCCGATATCAAAGCAGCAGAGAAGTTTATTCAACGCAGCAATCTAATCGGCCAGATAATTATCGTTGATGACGGCAGCTCTGATGACACCCCCGAAGCTGCCAAAAGTGCCGCCCACGACCTTGCCTCAAAAACAGAAGTTAAACTGATAAGCTATCACCGGCACCGTGGAAAAGGCGGCGCTCTTCGGGCTGGAATTGCCCAGACAACAGGCCGATTCGTTATGTTCGCAGACAGCGGCCTCTGCGTTCCCTACGAAAACATTCTTCTCGGCCTGAATTTGATAAAGGCAGGAACCTGTGAGATAGCCCACGGCTCAAGAAAAATGCAGACAAGTAGTATTAAAAGAGCCCAAGGCTTCTATCGCAGAGTATGTTCGGCAATTTTTCACTTCTTCGTCGTACATCTTATGCACATCCGGCCTGAGCTTACCGATACGCAGTGCGGCTTTAAAATCTACAAAGGCGACATCGCCCGAAGTCTGTACGGAGAATGTATAAGCTCAGGCTTTATGTTCGATATTGAGATTATTCTGCGAGCACAAAAAAAACGCCTGCCAATAAAAGAATTCCCAATCCAATGGACCTGCGATCCCGACAGCAGACTATCACCCAGCCGAAGCCTTTGGCGCATAATAGCCGAACTTGCCACGCTAAAACGAACACTAAAAAAACAATAATTGTCCACGAGCTTAACACGCCGGATTCATATTATAGCCTCCCTGTCATTGTCGCAATTCAATCAAATTCGCAGGGGTTTTGGGGGGGAAATTTTGAAAAAATTATGGAATTTGGGGCTTAATTGGGACTCAGATTTAGGGGGTGAAGTAGATTTGCAGGCTAAAGCAGTAAAAGCATTAATTTTTTTGTTTTGAGCGGAGAACATTTAGTATGCTGTCAGCGACCTGCTGTGCGAAAAGCACGTATCCATCGGGGGTGAAGTGAACATTTTGTTCCATTTGGATTTCCAAGAGCCTGGGCAGAGCGAAGCTGTAGAGGTCGTTTATAAATATTTCGTTCTTGACCATAATCTTTTGAGCAATTGCGTTGTAGGCTACTTCATCGCCTTTGATTCTGCCAGCAGCTCCCTGGGGAACAGGCGTTGTGGTTGCCCAAATCAATTTTGCTCCTGTGGCCTTTAGTTTACGCACAAGCTTTGTCAGGTTTTTTTCATATTCATCAGCAGGTATTGTTCTTAGGGAAATATCGTGAAGGCCCCAGTTAAAATGTATTACATCCCACTTTTTTTTGCCGAGCCACTGTGTAATTTGCTTCAAGCCGTGCCTGGTTGACCTGCCATTTTCCGGTATCCGGTGGATGTTGGCTTTGCCCTGCAAAATCTTTCGCAGAGGTACTGTATAACCGATAGAAATTGAATCGCCGATTAAGAGGACTCTCGGTAGTGCAGGGTTGTCATTTACGGCGGCAAATTTGGCAGTGGCGAGATTTTCCTCGGCAAATGAATCTTGATTGTTAAAGTTGCTGCAGGAGACTAATCCCATCAATACACCTAAATACAGAATACAGCGGACAATAATTTTATTTGCCATATTTTCTTTTGAATCTCGTTCAGTGCTAATAGTCCTTATCCATTCAAAAAAACCTGACCTCGCAGTTTACTTTTCCTGCACCACTCCTTTAAATAGCCGCTTCTTTTTGAAGTTGAAGACATTACACCGAGGCCGAGGAGTAAAACGCAATAAGTTTGGGCTTAGAACGCTCCTACTGTACGGTCATATCTCTCTGATTTCCTGCTTCCTTGTCCTTTGCAGTTTTGCTCTGTTTGTCCCTAAACGTATAAAAACAGCCGGCAGTTAACGTAATCACTATAACAAGATATATATCAAATCCAGGATGGTAGAAATCAAAGAGAGTGTTGAGGCCACCAAATACAACAGCCATTATACCACACAACAGAGAAATCTTTTGTTTCTTATTCATAATTCAGACGCCTTAAAAACACCTTTAGAATTGATTTGGTAAGATTGTATATGCCGAATAAGCAACAAGCAAGAAAAAAGTAAATAAAGCAGCAAAGTAATCGATTTAAATAGTTTGGATTGACCCCAATTTCTGTTATACCAAGCTACCCTGACTACATTTTTAGACAATAATGAGATTCTAACAATCAGAAATTGCTTCGCTTCGCTCGCAATGACCATTCAATCCTGTCATTGCGAGGAGCATCAGCGACGAAGCAATCTCGAATGTCTAAAAACTTTTTATAGGTAGCTTAGCTAAGAACTTTCTATTTTCGGCTTCTTCTCAACATCACCGCCTGTCGTGAGCGAAGCCGAACGGCACCAAAGCCGAGCAACAAGAGCGTGGACGGTTTTTTATTTCAGTTTCCTATAGAAAAAAACGCCTACAACAGCCACTATTATCACTACAATCAATACCCAATGTTCTGTCAACATATTTGCTAACATAAATTTCACCTTCTTTAATTCAAAAAATTGTTAATATTTTTTTCTCAAAATCACTGTACCGAGGCCAAGTAGGAAAAGTGTAGCTGGCTCGGGAATTGTATATAACTCGGTTACTTCTGTTGCGTCCAAGTTTCTATTATAAAACCGAGCATCATCGATTAAGCCATTGAAGGGGCTTACCAGTGTCCCGCTGCTATGGCTCCTGACGCCTATTGTTAAAGTATCCCAATCACTCAATGTTACTGAGGCAGTTCTCTCACCCTTCTTTGTTCCATCAAGGTATAGTTTATAACCGTCACTCGCACCATTATCTAATGTAATAGTAACGTGATGCCATTTGTTATCGTTGATTGTAGAGCCTAATGTGATTCTGTCATTTCCAGGCTCTATGTGAGTACCAAAACCTCCTATTCCTCCATTATATATTTCGATGTGTGGAAAATTATCATCCTGCTTAAAGTCAACTATATATTGCTCTCCCGAGTAACCTGTCTTGAACCATATGGAAATTGAAAAATCCCCTGTTCCAAAATCGAAAACGCTCGAATCTGGAATTGCTACATAATCGTTTTCACCATCAAAGCTGTAGGCTCTGTTAGGATTTCCGAAACGGTCAGTGGTTAGTGTTGCTCCGTAAACAGTGCCGTGGTTTGTATTGCCACTTTCATCATCTGCATTTCCGTTAAATGGATAGCATGCAACCAAACCATCGGTCAGGTTTGCCTTGGCATTACTAACCAACACAACCATCAGCATAATGCAAATTGTTGTCGTTATTCGTTTCATCTCTTTACCTCCTTAAAGAATTGTTAATGTTTCTGGGCGCACTACAGCTGTACACCTTGAACTAAAAGCAAAACATATAGACATGGCCCTCTTCTTCATCTTCTTCGCCTCTCTTTAGCACATTTGGCAACCCCTAAAATACAATCCCATTATACGGCTATACGCTATGAAATCAAGGGAAAATTGTCGTAAAATATTGAAAATAGCAAAAAACTCCTGCGGTGCAGGGGGTCACCGAAGGCGCGCTTTATGAAATTGCTCTGTCGCTGAGAAACTTTGAGCGATAAGTTGGTAGGCTTAGTTCAAAACAAATCAGTCAAAGTACAATCGACCAGTTCATTCTCCAAAAGGGAAGCGAAGTTAAACGGACAACATTGAACAAGGACATTCGGAATTTGAAAGCTTTTGTTAACTGGTGTCGTGAAAATCGGTATCTGAATGTCAATATAAAACTCAAAGAATTAAAGGAAGAAGAGCGGCCTGTAAGATCGCTCAATAACGCACAAATTAGAAATTTATTAGAAGCAACTGAACGGTATCCTTTGATGAAGATAAGTATATTGTTAGCATTAAGCACAGGATTGAGGCGTGGTGACATTGATTCATTAAAAATTAGGGATATTAATTTTGAAAGAAACTGCATAGCCACAATGAGCAGGAAAACAAAGAAGAGTATGGCTTCACGGCCTGTTTCGGCGGAAATAATGGTTGAGCTTTCAAAATATGTTCACGGTTTGAACGTTGGCCGGG
>JAFGRL010000053.1 GCA_016935195.1 Sedimentisphaerales bacterium | reverse complement strand
TACTGTGTCGGATAGTCAGGGAAGCATTGCCACCGACGAAATCACAATAACTATAACATCATCAGGTAATTTTGAAACCGGTACAGTTACTGGAAATGACGGTACAGTATATAAAACGGTTAAAATTGGCAATCAGTGGTGGATGGCCGAAAACCTCAAAGAAACAAAATATAGAGATGGAAGCGAAATCAGAAATGTAATAAACGGTACCGAGTGGGCCGGTCTCACAACAGGCGCTTATTGTGCTTTTAATAATGATGAAACCAACGCAGATGCCTACGGATATTTGTATAATTGGGACGCTGTTGCTGACAGCCGCAATATTGCCCCGGCCGGTTGGCATGTGCCCATTGCCGAAGAGTGGCAAAATTTAGTTGATTACCTTGGCGGAAGTGGCATTGCGGGAGGCAAAATGAAAGAGACTGGAACAACCCATTGGCACAGCCCCAACACTGGTGCCACGAACGAAAGCGGCTTTTCAGCTTTGCCTGGCGGTTACCGCAACTACGATGGTATTTACTACTATATCGGTTACTACGCCGCCTTTTGGTCCTTTGCGGAGAGCGATCGTACCCACGGATGGTACTGCCTACTGTATGGTAATTATTCAAAGGCGAGTCAGGTCAGCAGCGATAAGCAATCCGGCTTTTCGCTTCGCTGTCTCCGGGATTGACCATTTGGCTATTCGGTATTTCGCCATAGCAAAAATGATTCAATATTTGATAACCTGATAATTTACAAGGCGAGTTATTATTTGTAGGTAGAAATAGTTCGGAAAACTATAATTATATAAAGGTGTTTTTCAAAATACAGAGCTATGTTGTGCAATTCTATCAAATACTTTGTGTTAAGGTTGGTGCACGCAACTGCTAATCGGGTAAGGGCGGGTTTCTCTCCCGCCCTCCCCACACCGAGCATGCGGGTCTCCCTAAAGGGACTTCCAAAGGGCGCGCACTGGGCGGTTCATCAAGTTCATTTATCCATTCGGATAATGAAAAGCAACCCAGAGTTCTTTGACTGAAACGAGTCCTTGTTCCTTGAGATACTGATTTGTTAGACCGCTTTGCGTGCCAAAAGTCCGGGCCAGTTTCCATGGGCCTTTACTGCTAATGCCCACAAATATGGCTTCTTTCTTTACGGCACCAAGCTTAACAAGATTGCGGATTCTCGTACGGCAGTAGCGCCATTGTTTCATATAGCACATTCTCACTCGTCTACGAATCCACTCATCCAGTTCAGGCAGCGGTCGATAGTATTTCGACAGAGCAAAATAATTCATCCAGCCTCTGATGTACTCCGACAGCTTTTCGAGCCGGAGCTTCATCGAAATGCCCCAGCTTCGGGCTGTCAATCGGCGGATGTTATACTTGAAATTCCTGAGCGAGTCGTCCGACCAGGTGATGCGTTTGTTCTTGAAGATAAAACCAAGGTATTCGCATTCATCGGCCCTTACGACTTTGCTCTTTTGCTGATTTATAACCAGTTTGAGCTTTCGCTCAAGCCAGCCGGTCACGCTTTTGAGCACTCGTTGTGCTGCCCGTTCGCTTTTGACCAAAATCATAAAGTCATCGGCGTAACGGACAAAGCGGTGGCCTCGCTGTTCAAGTTCTTTGTCAAAATCGTCCAGCATGACATTAGCAAGCAAAGGCGACAATGGCCCGCCCTGTGGGACGCCTTGTGTTGTTGGATGAATGTCGCCATTCACCAAAACACCGGTTCGCAGATAGCAGCCAATGAGTCTGAGCACTCTTTTGTCTTTTACTTTACGTGCAATGCGGCTCATCAACAGGTCATGGTCTACCCTGTCAAAGAATTTTGACAGGTCAACATCAACGACCCATTTGCAGCCGCTGTCAATCGTCTGCCGGACTTGTCGAACTGCCTGATGCGCAGAACGTTTCGGGCGAAATCCATAGCTCGATTCGGAAAAGCCCGGATCGAACAGTGGTTGAAGCACTTGTAAAATAGCCTGTTGGATCAAGCGGTCAAGCACTGTGGGAATACCAAGCGGTCGTTTGCCGCCACTGCGTTTGGGTATTTCTACCCGCAGCACCGGTTGCGGCCGATAGCTTCCGTTCAGTAGTATGACCTTGATCTGAGGCCAGTGCTCTCGCAGGTAAACCGGAAAATCGTCGACGGTTATACCATCAACACCCGGCTTGCCCTTGTTCGCTTTAACTCGTTTCCACGCTAACAGCAGGTTGTCTCGGGACAGGATGCGTTCCAGCATGGGTTCTCCGTTTACTTTCAAGGCAGCGGTTGTAACTGCGTCGTTTCGGACTACTCTTGCCAGAGATGATTGTCATGAAACGAGCAGAACAAGGCTCCTCCTTGATCTTGATGTTCGGCCCTTCACCATGTCCGGAACATTACTCCCGGCGTTGGGCTACTATGGCCTCGGCTGACTTCTGTTTGATCACTCACGGTGTTACCACAGAAAGCGCTAAAGCAAGCAGATGCAGGTGCTATTCGGTTCGTGTTCCAGGCTCCCGGTTGATAATAGCAGGCAACCAGGCCAGGCCGTTGGTCACCCGGTTCGGCCAGTACGGGATTTGCTGCATCGTTGCTAGAGCACATCAAACAGATCTCCCCGGATAAGACAGTACACTTTCGCAGCACAACTGCATCATTTACCGTATCTACTGGATCATGGACTTTGTTATCTTGTGCTAACTCATCCGCAGACTCGGCCTTTTATGATGTTTCTGTTCGTCAGCTCGCTGCTTTGCTACAGGCTTCCTTTAGACAAAACCTCACGGTTTTGCCCTTGCCTTTCGCTAGTCGTTTCCCTACCCATCATGGGTAAGGTGATCCACCGATGAGGGACTTGCACCCTTTAGTTTACTGTCATGCCGGGCGTACACAAAAGCATTCACCCGATTTGGAATGCCCGTCTTTTATGAAGATTTATGGAAGTTAAATGTGCACTACCTTTTATCAGAATAGTCTGATGCATCCCAAACGGGTGATGCACTCGTTATACCTATTATGGTATGAGGAAAATATGAAACCAACTTGTACGTTACTGCTTGTCACTCTTTTAATTGTCAACATAGCGCTTTATGCGCAGGAAAAGACCTGGACCGGTAGCCAGGATTCCAATTGGAATAATCCGAACAATTGGAATCCCCCTGCAGTTCCAGGAGCCAGGGATAAAGTAAGAATCCCTGAAGGTTCCCCGGCTTGTCAACTTCCGAATACTACTGTTACTGTAAATAGGATATATAACTACGGTACATTACAAACCAACAACGCTCATTTAAGCGTTAATTCTTTTAATAATAATGGGAAAGTGACTATTGGAAACAATCTATTTATTACAGAGAGACCTGATGGTATCAACGGGCATGGAGTGAGCAATGAGGGCATAATTGAAGGCCGCAATCCTAACACTCTTTTTTTTGTAGCAAGAAATGAAACAAAAAAATATAGTTCATTTGGTTTTAGCAACATGGGTGGTATAGGCGTATCAAATGCTTATTATAATGTTACTGATTGGAGTTCTAATTTTTTTATTAAGGGGAATTCGATTTTTATCAATAGCACAGGCGATGTTTCAAATTTTTCACTATTAGCCGGGTATGATGATCCAGCGATAGCTACTTCTGGTTATACACCGAAAGGGGGTTCAATCTGGATTAATGCGGAAAGGATTTATAATACAGTTAATATAGAAGGTGGGCATGCGGAAAGTGGTAACGGGGGGAGTGTTTTCATAAAAGGACGGTTGACAAATAACGGTAGCATTATAAGTGGTAATGGCGGAGAACGTGACGGTGAGGTTTATTTAGACGGAAACAATATAGTAAACAGGGGTAAGATTGCCGCTGGATCCAGTCCGGGAGGGCTTGCCAAAAATTCATCCACCCAACAGCAAGCTTATTTTGGCAATGTAACCCTGGTCGCGGACACGATTGTTATTCAACCCAGCGATACATCTTTCATTGAGGCTGATACACTCAGACTGATCGGTAATTCCATTCAACTGTCTGATTTTAAGAATTATGCAACTATTTATGTGGACAGCAGAATCGAGATCAATACACCTCCTGCAGGGGTTGTTGATTTGTCCGGTATCCATACTCAGGGAGCCATCAGTGGCGGCGGGAATTTCAAATCGGTCATTCAGAGTAATCAGATCCTGGCGCCATCAGAAGGCCTGAATTTTATCTTTGACTTACCGCCGGTTTTACTACCCAGCGATACTACAATCATCGGGTTGGCGGTTACGATAAAGTCTGAATATGCAAACGCTGGCGAAAACGGTCTTAAACATGTAGTTATTCAAAATCAAAGCATGACCGACAAAGCGATAGCCTATTCGATTTCTTCTCAAAAAGGATGGCTCAATACAGTTGATGGAACGACGCCATTTTTAAATTTTTTAGAATCAGATACGCTTAATGTGGCTTTTGCGATTCCCCCAGATGAGGCTCTTGGCAGCACGGATACAGTGAAAGTAGCTGTTTCAATTGGCACATTTTCGTATCAAGCAACGGCTATTATTGCATCGACCGGTCCTTCTGCTACTCCGACAGGTATCGAACAACATCATCAAAATGCACGACCGAATATATTCAAGTTTTATGCCAATTATCCAAATCCATTCAATCCAGTGACATGGATACAGTTTGATCTCGACCAAACAGAAAGAGTCAAACTCAACATATATGACATAATAGGGAGAAAGATCGATAC
>JAFGRL010000007.1 GCA_016935195.1 Sedimentisphaerales bacterium | reverse complement strand
CCTCTGGAAAATTCCATACAGCACTTCCGATATGACGAACTCTATGAAGTGTCTAATCGAGCAGCTTTTTGCTTAAAAAGTAAAATCTGGCAAAAACGATTAATTTTTCTTAAATTAAAAGTAGTACTTACTGTGTCATATTAGTAGCGATCGTCAATTTGTAATAAGTAAGCAGGCCTGAAATGCGGGAAGATATTCAACTTGTCTGGAAATTTAAGCATGGAAGCGAGGAAGCTTTGTGCCGTATCTATGAGAAGTACAACAAAGATATGCTGGGATTAGCTGTTGCACTTTCAAATAATAAGAGCGTTGCCGAGGATGTAGTCCACGATGTGTTTGTTTCTTTTGCCGAATCTGTTGAAAGAATTGAGCTTAAAAGCAACCTTAGAAGTTATTTGTTAGCGTGTGTAGCCAATCATTTGAGAAATCTCCAGAGGGTAAAACCTCACCAGCCGATTCCAGAAGAAGCAATAGAAAACACATCTTCAAAGTCTGAACGACCTGATAATGTCGTTATGGCAGAAGAAATTTCGCAGCGAATTAATAATGCAATGGCTAACCTGCCATATGAACAGCAAGAAGTGGTAATAATGCATCTTCAGGGTGAATTAAAATTTAAAGAAATAGCTAAAGCACAAGGCGTTTCTGTTGGCACGGTTCAAAGTCGGTATCTGTATGGACTAAGGAAACTGAGGTCACTTTTGAATAGTGAGATAGAAAAATGAAAGCTCCGGAGAATATAGAAAAGTTTTTGAAGAAATTCTATATGTCAGAGCAGGCTTCTTTGAAGGGCGATTCAGAAAAGAATAAGCAAGCTGTTGAAGATGCTCTATCGGCATACAGGAGGACTCTAAACAAACGACCAGTAGTTGTTAAACAAAATGCATGGAGAATAATTATGAAAAGTAGAATAACAAAACTCACCGTAGCGACGGTGATAATTATTGCGGTGCTTATTGGTATAAATCAATTAGGCGGTTCAAGTGTAGCCTGGGGTAATGTAATTAATAATGTTGAACAAGTTCAAACATTCACTTGCCGACTGTGGACGAAAATGACGAGCACTATAGACAAAGGAACTGATCAAGAAGCAGAAATAATTGTGTATGATTCTTCATGGTACGGTAGCAGAATAGATACATACGTAGACGGTAAGGTAATATCAAGTATCTACAGTCAACCAAGGCAGAATACGTGTGTAATGGTTATTCCCGAAGCGAAAAAATACACACGGATGTCGTTTACTGATGAGCAATACCGACAAATGCAAGCAAAAGAGAAAAATCCACGGGAATTCATCAAACTTTTTTTGGCAATAGGACATACAAATTTGGGGCGTGATACTATTGATAGTGTAGAGGTCGAAGGGATTGAGGTTAACAGCCCAAAGGTAGGTGGAGGTATGTTTGAAAGTGCGATAGGACGGCTTTGGGTCGACGTAGAAACAGAGTTTCCTGTTCTAATGGAGATAGAAGGTATTTCAGTAAGCGGGAAAACAAAAATTGTGATGGATGAGTTTCAATGGGATGTTAAGCTGGAGCCAAGCATGTTTGAGCCCAATATACCCACAGATTACACATTACTGGCTGAAGTCAAAATGCTTTCTCTTGATGAGGGCCAGATGATTAAAGGTTTGCGTCTTTTTGCTGAAATATCTGGTGGTCGCTATCCAAGCAGCTTGGCTTCTATGACTGTACAGGAGGAATTCAGGAATGCATTAGAAGAAAATTATAGCGGAGAACCACCTCGCGAGGTCATTGAAAAAAGTATGTGTATAAACTCAATCAGTGCTTTCTATACTAAACTACTCGAGGAAAATAAAAAGGTAGAATATCATGGGGATAAGATTACAACGGACGATATGGATGCCGAACTAATGAGATGGGAAATAGCTAAGGGTGAGTTCAGGGTTATTTACGGTGACTTAAGGACCGAGAACGTTGTTGATAAAAATATGCTTCTTGATATGGCATTGAAAATAAGTGGAGAAAAATTGCCCCCACATAAGCGGGGAAAAGTATTAAGAATGCTCAGCCTGAATGAAAAAGACTTAATTAGAGGCCTCGGTGTTTGGCTTAAACTTTTAGATGGAAAGTATCCAAACAGCCTTGAGCCTAAAGTAGCCGTAAAGCGTTCTAACTCTCTATTGAAAGCAAAGTATTATGACGCAAAGCAAGTTATCAAAGGGAAGGAAAAGGAACTTGAAGAAAAAACATATGATCTTTTCTTCGCAAGTGCCTTCTATGATAAATTGGTCAGAGAAAAGAAAGATGTCGCTTATTATGGCGACAAGATTACGATTGAAGACAGTGATAAGGTGCTTGTACGATGGAAAATTTCGGACAACCAATACAGAATAGTCTTTGGTAACTTGACCAGAAAAACCGTTACTACTAAAGAATTAGTCATACTCGAAAAGTTTTTAGAATAATATTTGAATACTGCAGGAAATTAGGCCGGATTAATTTTGTCCGGCCTTTTTGTTTTTAGTTTTTGGGGAGGTTTGGTTTTCTCTGGTAGCGGCGGAAGTTAAGGTCAGTCAGATTTTAATATGTCATCTATTCTTTCGAGCTCGTCAGAAGTAAAATCGGTGTTGGCCAGGGCGGCGACGTTTTGCTCGATTTGCTCGACTTTGCTGGCACCTATAATGACTGAAGTTACGCGTGAATCTTTTAGTATCCAGGCTAAAGCCATTTGTGCAAGGGTTTGGCTTCGTTGTTTTGCGAGTTCGTTGAGGGAGCGGACTTTCTTTATTAGTTGGGGGGTAATCTTCTCGGCTTGCAGAAAGCCGTGAGGCTTTGCAGCACGGGAATCAGCGGGGATGCCGTCTAAGTATTTGTCGGTTAAAAGACCCTGGGCAAGCGGACAAAAGGCTATACAGCCTATGCCGTGGGTTTCAAGAACGTCGAGCAGACCATTTTCTGCCGTACGGTCGAGCATTGAATATCGCGGCTGATGTATAAGGCAGCGTGTGCCGAGCTGGTTTAGAATTTCAACTGCTTCGGCGGTTTGTCTGGGGTCATAGGAAGAGATGCCTACGTAGAGAGCTTTACCCTGTCGAACTATTTGGTCCAATGTTGCCATAGTTTCCTCAAATGGTGTGTCGGGGTCTGGACGGTGGGAATAGAATATATCGACATAGTCGAGGCCGAGACGTTTCAGGCTTTGGTCAAGGCTTGCAATCAGATATTTCTTTGAGCCCCATTCTCCATAAGGGCCCGGCCACATCAGATAGCCTGCTTTGGTGGAGATGATAAGTTCATCACGGTGCGCAGCTAAGTCGCGGTGGAGGATTTTTGCGAAGTTTTGTTCGGCTGAACCTGGCGACGGGCCATAGTTATTGGCCAGATCAAAATGGGTTATACCCAAATCGAAGGCTCGGCAAATCATTACCCGGGCGTTCTGGAAGTCGTCAACATCGCCGAAATTGTGCCACATACCCAGCGATATCGCAGGCAGCAGCAGGCCGCTTTTGCCACAGTGGTTATATTTCATCTGTTCGTAACGATTTTGAGCTGGGGTATAGGTCATTTTGGTGTTCCTGTAAATTGTAGAGCTAATATTACTTAGCTACTTGTATTTATAAGTAAGTCTAACAAAGGGATTTGTGGTTGGCAACACGATAATTGCATAACTGGTTATAGACATACAAATGCCCACCGGTTAAAATAAGTCGTTTTAACAAAACCAGTGCTGTCATTTCGAGCGAAGCCGAGAAATCTATTGAAATGGCTCCTCGAACTGTATCTTTGTATACAAGGTGGGTTTTGTTAGAGTGCATAAATAGTATTATGCCGGTTCCTGAGAAGTAGATAAGTATGTGATTAATAAACGGATGACAAATCTTTGGGAAGGAGTCATTAAGATGAAGGTTAAGGCAAACGCCGTGTATGTGTTAGGTTCAATGATAATTTTGGCAGGAGTATCAGGCTGTAGTTCAGGCAATGCAATTAAGCCCTTCGATGGCAAGGACCTGCAGGGCTGGCAGTTTAAGGCACCGGCGGAAAAGAGCAAATGGGCTGTCGGAATTGCGGCAGTATCATCCGAGGACCCGGCAATGCTGGTCGCCAAGTGCGGAGCTGGGGAAATGATAAATCTGCCCCGCAAACACGCAGACAGTGTCGATATTTATTCTAAAGAAAAGTTCGGAAACTGTAGAATCGAACTGGAGGTAATGGTGCCGAAGGGTTCCAATTCCGGTATTTACGTGATGGGTGAGTACGAGGTTCAGGTGCTGGACAGCTTCGGCAAGACTCAGTTAGACAATGGTGATATGGGGGCAATTTTTGGAGCGAATCCTCCGCCGGTTAATGCCTGCAAAAAGCCGGGCCAATGGCAAAAGTACGTTATTGACTTTCTTGCGCCAAAGTTTGACGCTAAAGGCAAGAAGGTCGCAAATGCCAAGTTCATCAAGGTAGAGCTTAACGGCCAGATTCTTCACAAGAATGTAGAAATGAAAGGCCCAACACCTGGTGGAGTTAGCGGCAAGGAAGCACCTGCCGGACCGATTATGTTCCAGGGCAACCACGGCCCTGTGGCTTACCGGAACATATGCATCAAGCCGTTGTGCGGCCATTGAAACACGAGCCATAAGACCAAGTTTACGTTTTGCGGACTGTCGATGTCTCCGAAGTTGTGCCACAAGCCGAGCGATATTGCCGGCAGGAGCAGGCCACTTTTGCCGCTGCGGTTGTACTTCATTTTGTCGTAACGATTTTCATCAGGCGTATAGGTCGTTTCACGCATCTTTCAAATCCTTCTCTGCGTAGTTTGGAGAACTTTAATTCCATACTCGATTATTTTAATTGACTAACCAAACGCACGCGTTAATATTGGCATGAAAATAGTAAACTATCGGCTTGTTAAAGTACAAGTAATTTTTCGACAATAGTGATTTTCAAAGTTTCAGTTTTGTAGAGTAATCGGTTCAATGCCAAGAGGTGGAGCGCATTTTTCTTCCGAAGAGTTGGCTCGGGTACTTAGCCACTACGATATCGGAATAATCCATAAGGTAAAGCATCTCTCAGCAGGCAACAGCAGAGCACCAAAAATGGTGGTCGTGTCCGGCCGAGGCAAATTCTTATTAAAACGCCGGCCAAAAGGTAAAGACAACTTCGAACGCGTATCTTTCGCACATACAGTACAGATACATCTTGCAGCAAAGAACTTCCCGGTAACCGCGCTGGTTCGTACTTCTGATGAAGACAGCACGGTCTTACAATTGGATAATCACATATACGAGTTGTATAGTTTTGTCACTGGTGTACGTTTTGATGGCTCGTCCCAGGCGACCGAAGAAGCCGGACGGCAATTGGCGGCATTTCACCAACACCTTGCAGATTTTACCTGTCCTTTCAAGCCGGCCAGGGGCAGCTTTCATGATTCATCTACTGTCCGCAGACATTTGAGAACTCTCGGCACCAAAAAATCAAACAGACCTGATGAAAAACTTCTAAACATTGCCGATGAGCTTATGGCTCTTTATAATGCTTCAAGCGTTACGGTCAATGAGCTGGGATTTGACGACTGGGATGAGCAGATCGTTCACGGCGATTGGCACCCGGGTAATATGTTGTTTTCGGGTCAGCGCTTATGTGCGGTTCTCGATTTCGACTCGGCCAAGGTCGCACCGGACATTACCGACCTGGCAAATGGAATGCTGCAATTCTCTATAGTCGGCGACAGACCGAATCCCGCCGACTGGCCCGATTACCTTGACCAGGCAAAACTGACACAGTTTCTAAATGGCTACCTTCAGGTCAGTCAGATGCACCAGAGCAAATTGAACTCACTGCTTGATTTAATGATTGAGACGATGATTGCCGAGGCAGTGCTGCCGGTCGTCGCAACCGGATTTTTCGGCCATTCCACCGGCCTGAGCTTTTTGGCAATGATAGGGCGAAAGGCCAGGTGGATTGACAACAACCGTCAAAAACTAACCGAAGCTATTATATAGTAACTTGTGCTCTGCCGCTCATGAGCAGAGCGACCTACGAAGCATCTCAGCCTCCCGATAGTCGTGAAATTTGTGAAATACGGCACTATGTTCCTTGGCCATCCCACCATTCCACCATCCCAGCTGAGAAAATTTTTTTCTTGATTTTTTGTGTCATTTGATGTATAAATAAAATACCGATTATAAATACTTGTTGGGACGGAGGATATGCCAGGTGCTCAGTTTGAAGCATTTCGTACAATCTTTCGATGTTTTGGTGCTTAAAATGCCATTCAATTGCGTTTTTTTAGGACCAGTTCGGTGAGAAACTAAACGGCCATTTTTCTATTTTTAGGAGGAGGTACAATGTACAAGCAATTAATAGCCCTTTTTTTGGTGTTAGCCCTGGTTGGCAGCGCCTCTGCCACAAGCTGCTGGTGGATGGGAACCATCGATGACGACATTTACAACCAAGCCAACTATGACAGGCCCTTAAACCCCGGAGAACCCGACAGCACTACAATGATCAACTGGAGCATATCAAACTTGGGAACTGGGCTTGCTGACGGTAATAACTTCCGTATGTTTAAGGTTGAGAACGATGACCTTGAAAACCAGGCGATGTGGTCCTACTGTGAATGGGCCAGTTCCACCCTTTCCTATGAATCCCGCGTGGAGATCATCAACGGTAGCACGACTAATTATACAGTAAATGCCGGCCTGACCATAGGAACTATAGGGTATGGCAAGACAACCTGGTATATGGAAGATGCTGATTGTTTGGGCTGGACTCTCGTTGTTGTCGGCAGAACCATCGGCGTGGTGAATCCAGATGCCAAAAGCTGTTCGCTTATAATGACAGGCGACAGTCTGTTGGATGTTGACTATATCAGGGTCGGCAGAGATAACCAACCTGGCTATGTGGGAATCCACGATACCAGTGTCTTAGACATTGATGTATCGTCAAGCGACACTGGTATATACAGAGAAGTTGATGAAACCGACGGCGTGATCGACCTCTATGACAATGGCAAGATAATCTGGGATGGCGACCACACAGATACGGGTGATGGCCGGGTCACAGAGCTTATTGGCTATGGTAAGCTGATCGGCTATGGTGGAGAAGGTGTTATCGAAGGGCAGCTAATCGAAGGCGAAACTATCATAACGGCATACAGGCCGGGCGCAGCCAGAATTCCATATCCATCAAATGAGGTTAATGACGTCGAAACGGACATTACACTGATGTGGACTCCCGGTGATTATGCAGACAGACACACAGTTTATTTCGGCTCAGCCCTAACTGATGTCAACGAAAGTGCAACACCGGTCAGCGTTGAGCAGGAGCCAAATTCTTACGGCCCGCTTAGCCTCAAGCTCGGACAAAAATATTACTGGCGCGTGGATGAAGTAAATACCACTGACCCCAATACATGGGAAGGTGGCATTTGGACCTTTACAGTACGAGCGTTTGTCGCAATTGATGATATGGAATCCTATGATGACTCCAATCTGATAATCTTTACGTGGTGGGATGGAACGATTGGCAATACTTCCGGCTCAATTGTATATCTGCAGGAAGGCCCGCCCGTCCACAGCGGCAATCAGTCAATGAAATATATTTACAAAAACGATGGCTTAACCGGCGCACCTTACTATTCCGAGATATATCGGAATTTCATACCGGCACGAAACTGGAGTGAAGGTGGTAAGTATGGAGGCGTGGTATTGTTCTTCAAAGGTGACCCCAGCAACAACCCAGAACAGATGTATGTCGTTCTTTCCGACGGTACTAATACTGCAGTGAGCCTGCATCCTAATGCAAATGCAGCACAACTTAGCGGCTGGCAGCCGTGGGGTATAAATTTTTCCGAGTTTTCAGATGTAAATCCTGAGCACATAGAACAGATGTATATTGGCTTTGGCGACCGTGAAAGTCACCCAAATCCCGGTGGAACAGGAACCGTATACTTTGACGACATCAGACGTCCGTTACCAGTATGTGCTGACAGGCCTGAGTATGACTTAAACGAAGACTGCACAGTTAACCTTGAAGACTTTGCCCTGCTCGTAGAAGATTATTTTGAGATGAGCGAGCTGGACCAACTTGTTAACCAGTGGCTCACAGATGGATTTTGGCCGTAATCGCTAAGCAGACAAATATGAGCTGACAGTCACCGGCAATCAGATATCCAACAAGCACCGGCAGAATGCCGAAATGATAGCGACTGAGGCTGACTTTGCAATATCAATGTCGGGCAAAGCTATCTGAGCTTCTAAGCTGCATCTATATTTTATCAGTTTTTGGCAGAAGTCTTTGAACAAAATCAATCAGCAGCATGAACGCCCAGCACTTTTAGTAAATTGCGCCAAAACACCCCACTCAAACCAAACAAGTAATTGTCCCAAATTCTCTGGTTGAGCTGTTATAAATAAGGCCTCTTTGCCATCGAATATCAAAGCGAATCTCGACAAAATAAAAGATGCGGGATTTTACGAAAAAGTCTTTGTCGCTACATCTCCAACGGCGGTCTCAGCCTGCCAGAGAGCTATCGAAGCGGTAGAATACAGCGATTCTGATACTACAGAATTGCTTACATGGCTGGATGTTTTATAGCGTCATAGTTTTTTGTCTGTGGCGGCCGCATTGAAAGTCTAAAACGATATGCTCTCTCATAACAAAGGTGGCAAACTTGGGGATTTTGGACTGATTGGCAGAAAAGACATGCATAAGATTAAACATATCGAATTTGGTAATCTATCTCATATCTATGCTCCAGCCAAAGCCAACGAGAAGCAGAATTATCACAACGATGATGCTCCAAAGCCATATTGGCCCAAACATTCTTGTGGTTTGCCTATAGGCTTGATATTGCTCGCGAAATCTCACACACATATCGTTTCTCTCTTCAATAATCTCTGCTACAAAGTGTATAACAAAAATGGCAGGAAACATGAGTAGTCCGTCTGGGTTTCTCATCACGAGTGGCAATTCCAGAGAAACCCAGATTATACCTGTACCGATGGGATGTCTGAAATACCGATAAGCACCCGACGTTAGCAATCCTTCCATGACATCTTGGATACCAATGACTTTTCGTTGTTTGAGTGTGGCCAAGCCTAGTAAGGCACCAGCACAGATTAACAACGATCCAATAACAGGAAAACCAATACGAACACTTTGGTACCCAAGCCAATCGGGGCGAAGATTCCAGCCTCCAGCAGGCGGTAGAGCCACAATGAGGTAGCAGAGGCAGTTCCACACTATCACGACTGTTATATTGAAGATTCTGTTTTCGAGAAGTCCTTCATATTGGCGACGGTGCCTATACAAATAAGGATCAACACAGATAGATGCCCCTAATACACCAAGTAAAATAAATCGAATGATCCACATTTGTTTTACCTCAAACGGTCTTGTTGGTTATTTCTTCCAAGGATTTTATCTCTGACGCTCTGACACTTCACATATCAAATTCTTGGCCACGCAACCAGGCCTT
>JAFGRL010000052.1 GCA_016935195.1 Sedimentisphaerales bacterium | reverse complement strand
GGACCCACGGCCTGCCTACTATACCGGGCAAAACCGGAGGAGTTGGCTATGAAACAAGACCAGGTGACTCCACCAATTTTGTAAACTATATCACATATGATGTCGAAAGCGAAATGGATGATACCAACCCAGGCTGTTATATAAGAATACCTTTCACCTTAGAACCTGCCCAGATCGATGGCTGCACGCAAATGTCGCTAAGCATGCGTTATGATGACGGTTTCATAGCATACATCAACGGAACTGAAGTCGCCAGCGTTTACGCTCCTTCTAATCCTCAATATAATTCAGCAGCAACCGGTCAGCATGGCGACTCAGGAGCTATCCTTTTCCAGAATTTTGATATCTCAAGCCATATCGGTCTTTTACATAGCGGCGAAAACATCCTTGCAATACATGGATTAAATGTGTACAGCGGCAGCTCTGATTTCCTCGCATCAGCAGTTTTGTCGGTCAGTAAAAGCCAGGGAATACCAGGTGCAATTTCACCGACGGCGATACAATATACCGGCCCTATTACACTTAATCAATCTACAGAGTTAAAAGCCCGTACGAAAGATGGCTCAAACTGGTCTGCACTTAACCGTACAACTTGTGCTATAGGACCGGTAAAGGAAAATCTTCGCATTACAGAGTTAATGTACCATCCGCTCGATCCTAATAAAGACAATCCGGATATTGAACTTGCCGAGTACATAGAGCTGAAAAACATCTCGGGAACTGCTTTGAATATCGGTCTTGCAAAGTTCACAGAAGGCGTACAATTTACTTTCCCGCAGGGCACTATTATACCTGAGGATGGTTATCTGATTTTAGCCAAAGATCCCACCATTTTTACGAATACTTACGGCCAGTTGCCTTTAGGTGTCGAACTTCTGAGCTCATACCTGGGCTATCTCGACAATTCGGGAGAAAGGATAAAACTTGAAGATCCGATAGGTCAGACAATACTTGATTTTGAGTATAAAGATTCTTGGCGGACGATAACAGATGGTGATGGTTTTTCACTAACTATAATAAACCCGGCAAATGCTGATGTTAACAGTTGGTCTAAAAAGGATTCCTGGCGGTCAAGCGCAAGGATATATGGTTCTGCCGGTGACGATGACAGCTCCCTTACGCATAATCCAGGTGATATAGTAATAAATGAGTTGCTGGCTCATTCTCATGATATAGCACCTGACTGGATAGAACTCTATAATACAACCCCCTCCAGCATCGATATATCAGGCTGGTATCTAAGTGATTCCGACTCTGATGATCCTAATATCAAAAAATACAAAATACCGCACTCTACTAACATACCGGCAAATGGCTATGTTGTATTCTATGAAGACACCCAGTTCGGCAACCCCTCTGACCCCTGCTGCCTGAAACCTTTCGCTCTGAGCGAAAACGGCGAAACAGCTTATCTTCGCTCAGGTCTTGACGCAAACGGTTTTTTAACAGGATACAAAGAAAAAGAAAGCTTTGGTGCATCGGATGAAGGTGTCTCTTTCGGCCGCTACGAAAAAAGCACCGGCACCTATAACTTTGTTGCAATGCAGTATCCGACACCAGGTACTCTCAACAGTGACCCCAATGTCGGGCCGATAGTGATAAATGAAATTATGTATAATCCATCGTTATTTGACCAGGATGCCGAATACATAGAGCTGCACAATATAACGGCTGGCAATATAGATTTATATGATGAGCTTGGACTACGTTGGAAATTTACCGATGGAATAGATTTTACTTTTCCTTCGAATACATCAATATCTGCCAATGGTTTTGTTGTCATTGCTAAAAACCCCACTGTTTTCACATCCACTTATGGCTCTTTGCCTGGCGGTGCAGTTTTATTCGGCCCTTATGATGGCCAACTAAGTAACGGAGGTGAAAAGTTAGAGCTTTCAAAGCCGGGTGACACGGATGAACTTGGCAAACGCTACTATATACGCATCGACCGTGTCAGTTATAGCGATGGTTCACATCACGAAGATTTTGATGCTAACGACCCCTGGCCAATAGGCTGCGACGGAACAGGCCTGTCTCTCAGCAAAAAGACAAGCTCTGATTATGGTAACGACCCAATTGCCTGGGAATCATCCGCTCCGTCACCAGGACAGCAAAATCCATAACAGATGTATCCAACGTCTTGTGTCCTAAGAGGCTATGAACATTTGGTGTATCTATTAGTTGGCAAGATTCGTTGAAAAACTGATAGTGTCTGATGGCCCATTGAAGCCTCATAACTGCGTAACTTGGGTTAGCTATTTGCCCAACACGCCCTCACTGTCGGGGCTTGGAATTTGCTGTTGCCACGCATTGCAGGCCGGGCTTTTAGACGTATTCAATTGTGGCCGGCGGTTTGTCAGTCAAGTCATAAAGGCAGCGGTTGACACCATCGATCTGGGTTATCCGATGAGAAATTTTATTGAGTTTTTCCCAGGGCAGTTGCGTAACGGTCGCAGTGCGGGCGTCTGTACTTTCAATGCAGCGTACAACAATTATCTGGCCGAATTCTCTCTTATTATCGCGGATTCCCGTAGCACAATCATTCAGCAGGACAGCTAAATACTGAAAAGAGCCGCTGTCAGCGAGCTCTTCTTCAACAATATCTGTTGCCGTCCGGACGGTTTTCAATCTTTGTTCCGTTACCTCACCAACAATTCTTGCAGCCAGGGCAGGGCCTGGAAATGGGATTCGTTCACAGATTTCAGCAGGCATTTCAAGAAACTTAGTCAGCTCGCGAACATCATCCTTTCTTAGCGTTTTGAGCGGCTCGATGACGGCGTAGCCATAGGCCTGTTGGGGGTCGATTCCAAGTTGAGCTAAAATATTGTGCTGCCGTTTGATGCCGGCCATAGTCTCTTCTATATCCGTAAGAATTGTGCCGTGCAGTAAAAACTTGGCGCCGGATTCTTTAACTAATCGGCCGAAGACCTTCGAGTAAAATGTATCAGTGATCGCCTGGCGTTTTTGCTCGGGGTCTGTCAGGCCTGAAAGGGCCGACAGAAACTCCTCTTTGGCATCCACGAGTTCGACACTGATACCAATACGAGCAAACATTTCCACAACCTTCTCGGGTTCGTCCTTGCGCATCAGGTCATTATCTATGAAGACGGTTTTCAGTTGGTCGCCCAGTGCACGGTGCCCCAGAACAGTTACGGCCGAGCTGTCAACCCCGCCGCTCAGTGCGTTAATGGCTTTTTCCCGGCCGACAGTTTGTTTGATTTCGCCAATTTTTCCCTCTGTAAATTTTTCGCAGTTCATATCGTATCCTTTAGAAATGATTCCTATGCGTCTCCATAGCGATTCATCGCCTTTTCGAAGGCAGGGCAATTTAATCTTTTTAAGCAGAACTGTCAAGACTGTCTCGGCAAATCATTGCCGGATGGTCCGGAGCAGCGACAAATAGCAGCCGCTATTAAGATTACAGCGCAAGTTACGGTTTTGCTGTGGGCGGTAACATACTGATATGTAAGCAGATACACCAATTTATATTAAATATCAAAATTACAATGCAAAATCAGTACGGTCCCATTAACTTGAGGCTCTTTTAACATAACTATTTTAACTGTATGATGTTACAGCAAAAAATAACTGTTGTCGATTTG
>JAFGRL010000051.1 GCA_016935195.1 Sedimentisphaerales bacterium | reverse complement strand
TCGATAACAGCAAAAAAACAAGGGTGGACGATATAGCTTCAACAGTTGTCTATAACTGCGCCTTACGTATATTCCACCCCCTATACCTTGCGCAGCTTAGAACAGTGTGTTTACCTGCTGAAAAAAAGTATAAAAAATATAAAATTAGAGCTTGACTTTTACGAATACATAAAGTAGTTTGAGTTTATGGCAAAGAAAAGAGGGAAAATGGGCAGGCCGCCGCTAAAAGCGAAAGACAAAAGAACGGCGATTGTAACACTGAGACTAAAAAAGTCTGAGCGCAAAGAGCTTGAACAAGATGCGAAAGCAAAGGGATTATCAATATCGAATTATTTGCTGCAATGCTGGCAGAAAGCGAGGGCTAAAAAATGAAAATGGCAGATTTACCAAGACTAACTGTATCTGAACGTATTAGCGGTAAAATTGCCACAATTCAGCACTGGTGGTGTTGTGAGCGATTCGCAAGACTGCTTTTTGCAGCCCACGATAAACTTGTGGCATTAAACCCCGAAGTAATGCCGGATACAGTTAGAGTACGTACTTGGACTCGGTTAGGATTATCTATTGAGTTTGCAGTCAGAATGATAGATGCAGATGAGAAGATGGTTACAAGGGGACTTGAGCCAAGTAAGGATATGGGGTATTGGCACGATGGCAGACGCTGCTGGTTATATTTTGAGAAACACCATGAGTATTATATAATTGAACCAAGAACGAGGGCCAAAAAATGAAGATTTTCAAAAACGGCAAGAAATATTATTTGGATTTTCGTTTTCGGGATAGGCGTTTCAGGCTAACGGCCTTTGAAGCCGAAAAGCAAAGTAAACGGCTTGGTGATACAATCGAACGGCTTATGGATATTTACCACTCAAACGATTGTATCTCTTTGGAGATTCAACGGGCTGTTGACTGTATGCCTTCACGAATTGTTAGGAAGATCGAAAGTATCGGTTTACTGTCAGCGGCAAGGACAGCCGGGAAAAATCGCTTGGAAGATTATATCGTGGGCTTTATTGACAATTTGAGAGTGAAACGCAGCACAGGCAAATATCTATCACAAGTCGAAAGTATGATTAAGCGTATTTGCCAGCGGTGCCGGTTTAATGTCATATCAGACCTTGACGCAAACCGATTTACGGCTTTTGTCAATGGCCTTAACATCACAGTAAAGACCAAAAGCCATTATATTTCAGCATTCAAAGAGTTTGCTAATTGGCTGCATGAAACTGGCAGACTGCCTAAAAACAATTTTAAGCTGATAAAGACTCCAAAGGCATTACAAAGCGACCAAGTCCACTCCAGACGGGCTTTAACCGCTGATGAGGTTGCAAGGCTTATAAGAGCTGCGCAGACCGGTAAGCCATTCAGGGGTATATCGGGAGCAGAACGGGCTTTGATTTACCGCATAGCTGTCGAAAGTGGATTGCGGTTTAACGAAGTAAAAACTCTTAAAGTGTCGGATTTTGACTTTGTCAATGGCACAGTCCAGATACGGGATGCAAACGAAAAAGCAAGGCGGGGGGTGGTTTTACCGTTAAGAAAATCAACCGCTGATATGATTAAGACTTTTTTGTGGAACAAAACGCCACAGTCAACAGCCTTTACGCTCAAAAAGGGTTATTTAATGATTAAGACCGACCTTGAAGCAGCGGGCATACCTTATGAAGTTGATGGCAAGTATGCTGATTTTCATTCTTTAAGGCATAGCACAGCAAGCCTTTTAATCCAAACAGGAGCTAATCCAAAGGTAATACAATCCTTAATGAGGCATACTGATTTGAATTTGACAATGTCAAAGTACACACACCTTTATGCCGGACAGCAAAGGGGAACTATCGAAAGACTGCCCGATTTTACCGTGCAGCAGGATAAGGCTATTAAGACTGGCACTTATGATTATGTTTCAAAAAATCAGACAAAAGAATACTGCCTAAAAACTGCCAACCAAAGCGAAAAGTTCCGAACAAATCCGAACAATTCTTGCAATGTTAAAACTACACGAAACACCGCTTTGAATACAGTAAATCGCAAAGAAGTGCCCTTTTCAGGCGATGAATCCATACCCCCGTTTTTGACACAAAAAATCGGGGCGACAGGACTTGAACCTGCGACCTCGTGACCCCCAGTCACGCGCGCTAGCCAAACTGCGCCACGCCCCGTGTTTATAAACATTTTAATGCAACTTGCTGGTATAAACAATTGTATTTTTGAGGCGTTTTGGCCAGCTATTCGTAAGGATATTGACCATAAAAAAAAGGGCTGAAACAGGATTGAGGCCCTCAGATATTGTTTCAGCCCAAGGACTCGGCTAAGCTTTGCTTCGTCCTTTATTCTAAACACCGACGGAAAGCCGTCAGATTACTATCTTGCTGGGTTTGCTCGAATATTCAAACCCAGCGAAGAAGAGGAGAGAGAAACGAGTTTTGTTAGCCTTAGCATCATTTATCTTTATCACAGTTCGTCAAAAACCGTGTCAGCTATCACGCTGGGTTTGCTCGAATTTTCAAACCCAGCGAAGAAGAGGAGAGAAGAGAGCTTTATTGCTTAAAAGCTTATATTCATCACGGCAAAGCCGTGTCTGATATCTGCCGGGCCTGGCAACCTCACTTTATGTCAACTTGGCCTTACGGTTAACAAGCCCAGCTTGGGGGGAGAAAACTCCTCGCGAGCATTTATCTATATCACGGCCTGTAGATTCAACCGTGATTGCTCTCCTTTTTTTTATAGCGTCCGTCAAGTATCCTGCCTTTGGGCCGTCCAATCAGACTGTTTTGAAACACTCTCAGCGGCGGCTGTTTTGGGCAGCAGATATTGCCTTTATGGTAGTGGGAGTCTTTAGACCCAGAACATTAGCAATTGTCTCACGAAACAATTCGTCGCTGGCTTCATCGGTCAGCACAGCAGAAACACCTGAGCTTCTGGCTGCGATTTCCGCATTTTTATCGCCGGCTCTTACAAAGACAATTGTGGGCATCTGAGGTTTTACAACTCTAAGGGCCTTGATGAATTGCCTGCCGTCCATATCAGGCAGTTCCCACTTACTTACGACGCTATCAACCTTTTCATTTTTCAAAGAGCGGGCAGCTCCTCTGCCGGTCCGCATTGTTATCAACTGGATTGGCAACTCACGTAAAACTTCGTTCTTGCCATTGAGTCCTACTGTTAACACTGTTGCCTGTACCAGAACTATCACTACTACGCCTCTTTACTTTCAAATTTTCATCACCCTCTCACCGAGCCAGTCCTCTAAGACGATACCTGCATGTTTCTTAGTTTATTCGGCAAGTTGTCATAAGATATGAAGAGCAAAGTGTGTGCCAGATTGATATGAAGCAGTAGAATTTTTTTAAGTGCTTCCAAAAGCAGGGCTTATAAAAAGAGATATTGCCAGGAGCTAATAGCTAAAATATTTAACCAAACAACCATTTTGGTCGGCAAAAAACAATTTTTGCGCACGTAAATCACTTGGGACAGGAGTCTTAACAACTCATTGACCAGATTAGTCGATAGCAACCATTTTAGTCGCTGGCAATTTCAACCCATACAAGTTTGACCTTTGTAAAGTATTTTGACGCCTGCAGGTCATTGTTCGGTAAAGTGGTGTTTATGCAGCCAGAGCTCGGCCCAATGACGGGCCTGCTTGGGGGTTTGGAGTGTTCCTTCTAATTGGGCGATGTATATTTCCTGTGCAAGCTGGCCGAGCTTTGGGCCCGGAGCTGTACCTAATTTGATAAGGTCGTTACCATTAAGCAGGGGTTTTGGTTTTAATTCAATATCGCCGAGGGACTTTATTCTTTTGCGAATTCTTCTTAGAGCAGCTATATCTTTGCGGCAGCCGGCAGTTTTCCGGATAGCTTTTTCAAACTCGTATAGATCCCAAAAATACGGCTCTGCCAGGGTAATCTTAAGCTGGGCCAGGGACATATCTTCGTCGAGCCATTTGCCTCGATTTACTAACAGGAATTTGATGTGTTTGGTCTGGTTTCTGCTTAACTTGAGGATGGTGATTTTCTCGAGCGCGAATTTGGTTTCGCAGCCTGCGAAAAAACCTGCAAGTGCCAAAGGAAAATCTGTTTTTTTTGGCAGGTTTTTTAGAATAACGAGTGCGAGTTTTGCCTGGTTCTTATTGAAACCGGGAAAGATTGCGCCGGCCAGTTCTGTTCTAATCAATAGTTCGGCACCATTGGTGCGGTTTGGGTTTGCAAGTATTCCTTCAAGTTCGATGGCAATTCGCTCGCCGCTTATTTGTGTGATTTTTTCGGCATTTTCGCAAATTGCTGAAAAGGTGGACGGCTCGATCGTGAAGTTAAGCTGGGTTGAGAACCGGACAGCTCGGAGCATTCGCAGGTAATCTTCCTCAAACCTTTCGCCGGGTTTTCCGATTGTGCGCACTATTTTGTTTTCAAGGTCAGCATGGCCATTAACATAATCAATTAGTTTTTGTTGTGGTAGGTCGTAAAACATTCCGTTTATGGTGAAATCTCTTCGGCCGGCATCGGAAGCTGCATCGGTGAATGTTACAGAGCCTGGGTGTCGGCCATCGCTATAGGCGGACTCGCTGCGAAATGTTGCAACTTCGACCTGATTTGCTTCCATCAGCACAATCACAACGCCGAACTTTGCACCAACTTTCAGAGTCCGTGGGAAGATACTCATTATTTGGTCCGGCTTGGCGCTGGTTGCGACATCGTAATCGCTTGCCTGCCGACCAAGGAGCATATCTCGGACGCATCCACCAGCTAACAAGGCTTCAAAGCCTTCTTT
This sequence comes from Sedimentisphaerales bacterium, assembly GCA_016935195.1. Classification (GTDB taxonomy): domain Bacteria; phylum Planctomycetota; class Phycisphaerae; order Sedimentisphaerales; family Anaerobacaceae; genus JAFGRL01. Next base: position 18,929 of record JAFGRL010000051.1, on the reverse strand, counting down.
GCTAAGGCGTTTTACTATCTTTATGGCAGCTTGCTTATTCGTCATTGCTAATTTTCCGGTAGAATGTTACGGCCATTGTTCCCCATTGTCGTCGCTGGAATTCTTCAAATTCACCATATCTGGGCAATAAGTTTCTGCTCCCTCGAGTCCTTATCACAACAATCGATTCGGGCGAGGTTTGCTGTAAGAGTATGTCCATTAAGTTCCCTATTGCAGATTCACGCTGTCCCTTGTCAGTTTCTGCATAGGGAGGGTCGATAAAAATAAGGTCGTATCTGCCATAGTCAGGGTGAAGCGGTGCACCTATTTTGAAGACATTTGCCTTCATCACTTTTGATTTTTCAAAAAGGCCGGCTTTGGCAATGTTTTTTCTTAGCGTCTCGATAGTTTTGCTGTTTCGCTCGATGAACGTAACAAAATCTGCACCTCTGCTTAGTGCTTCAAGGCCCAGGGAGCCGACACCGCAGAATAAATCGGCCACAACTTTATCTTTCGGTAAATCGTAATTATAAAGAACATCAAATAATGATTCTTTGACCATGTCGGTAATAGGCCTTGAGGACTTTGTCCCGGGCCCGAGCAGTTTCATTCCACGTTTTGCCCCTGCTATGATTCTCATTTCAGCCACAATATACAAAATACCTCACAACTTTACCACTTGCCTTTCCAACCGGATTTGTTCGTTATAACTTAAGGCCAGAGTTCATCTATCTGGACGGCACATTTACGGAATTTATCGGCTGGGAGAGTTACGGTTGACCACTTTGGGCTGCGTTTCTTCATATATAGTTGATAATCTTCAAGAGCGATGTAAAAGAAAATGTACGTGCTATCATCAAAATCAAAAATTTTTCTTCCGTCTAAATCGACATCGATGCTTTCAATTTTATAAACAAAAATAAAAGCGGCAGTATAAGCAGGACCAAAAATTTTCTGCCATTGGCAAAGGCCAGAAATATCGTCGGTTGTAACCCAGCACTGAAAACCGGCTAATTTAGCAAAACTTATTCCCTTGAATTTTCTTCCCTTGACCTCAGCAATTATCGTCTGGGTGTTGTTGGGGCATACCAGGAAGTCAAAACTCTTGATTTTCGACCGGCTAAAAACTTTCCGTTTGTAAGAGTTTACCGGCAGATAGCTAATATGGCTGTCAATCAGCCAATTTTCAAAGGCTGACTCATAATGATTAGTGGGAAAATCCTTCATCTGGATTGAATGGATTCAAGTTTTGCAAAAAACTCGTCGTAATTAATCAACTCCTGCTCGCCCGTGGACATATCCTTAACTATTAGTTGCCTGTCTTTGAACTCTTCGCCTATGATTATACAATTTTTGGCATTGCGAGCCGAGGCCTCTTTTAGCTGTTTGCTTAAGCCGGCAGATTTGTAACCGAAGTCTGCCCTAAGACCTAAGGTTCTTAGTTTAGCAACAATTTTGATTACTTCGTCCTCAAGCGTGGAGAGAGCTGCACCTTTTTCATCATTAAAAGTCCCAACGTAAGCATCTGCAACGAAATAGTCTAATTCTCGATGAGGTAACTGTTTCTGCAACAAGCCTTTTTCTCTCAGCAGAATTTCCAGAACACAATCACCCATTCCCATTCCCGTAGCAGGAATTGATGGCCCACCGAAATCTCGAAGCAGGTTATCGAATCTGCCGCCGCCACCAATCGCCCGTAACTGCTCACTTGTATCATGGACTTCAAACACCACGCCGGTATAATATGCCAAGCCTCGGACAATACTGGGGTCAAACTGACAATAATCGCCGATGCCCATTTCATTTAGGTAGTGAACAACCATCGCCAGTTCATTGTTGGCCTCGTCGATTTCATCATCTGGTTCGATAACATTCTTTATGGCAGAGATGTTCTGAGTTTCCATAAAGGCCTTAATCTTTGCAGCAACCCGCGCATCGGCAACTTTTTCCTCAAGCAGTTGATTAAAATTTTCCGGTGATAACTTAGCCTTTTTATCTAAAAGATTATACAACAATTCTAAGTCTTCCTCAGCAACACCAAGCTTTTTCAAAACCAAAGACAAGAGTTTTCTGCTGGATAGCTTTATTTTGATGTCGTTGCTGGTCAGTCCGATCCGGCGCAAATAATCTACGGTAGTGAAGATTACTTCGGCATCGGCACGTTCGTCCTGTACTCCGATTATGTCTATGTTCCACTGGAAGAACTCTCGCAATCGGCCTTTTTGGGGCCGCTCGGCCCGGCACAGCCTCGGCACCGAAAACCATTTTATCGGTTTGGCAAGAGAGTTTATCCGTTGATTTACTATCCGTGCAAGTGTGGGGGTGATTTCAGGTCTTATTGCGAGTTTTCTGCCGCCTCTGTCTTCGAATGAAAAAAGTTGTTCTACTATTTCCTCCCCGCTTTTTATCTCGAACATTTTTAAGTATTCGAATATTGGGCCGTCGTATTCTTCGAAGCCGTTGCGCAGAGAAACCTCCTTCCAGCCGTCAATTATCCAGTTTCGAACAGCCATATCCTGCGGATAAAAGTCCCTTGTCCCTTTGACCGGATTTGTTTTCATCTGCTTTTTTTTCTTTTCCTTTTTTTGGCTTTTTGCTTTTCGGTTACGTTATTATAAAATTTTATCTTTATATATTCTTCCATTTCTTTATCGCTGGTAAAATGTAGCTCGAAATCGTATTCGCCTTCAGTATAGTCGCAGTCTTTATGTTTGTAATCCCGGCAGATTTTTGGCCTTTTATCGTATATTTTGCAGCGATAGTCTTTGGGGGAAAGGTGACGGCATACGTTTTTGACATTAAGGTACCAGTCGCCGTCTTCGACGAATACGGAAATATCTTTGTGACATAGATACCACCTTATGTCGTCATAGTCTTGTTTTGTTTCGGGCGTTTCGATGGGCAGCGCAAAGTATCTGCAGCACAGTCCCGTACATTTATCACACTGACTCTTCTTTACCATTAAATCAAACTCCCAATACCAGAAAATACAGTCCCATCGCCAGAGCCTGGTGGTCTGTCGCAGCTAAATCAATGGCTGTTATTGCGAGGAGCCCTTCGATACACTCAGGATAAACTCCGCGACGAAGCAATCTCGGCACTTCGAACGGTTGAGATTGCTTCGCTTCGCTCGCAATGACATTCATAAATGTATCTGTCATAAACCATTAGGCAGCGGATACTATAAGCTGTTGATTAAGATTCGTCAAGGGATGCAAAGTAGAAATGGTTTTGGCCATCAGGGTAAATGCAAGGTCTTTGTGTACAGTTGGTTTATTTTAAAACCAGTGGTAAAACCGGAACTAATTGGCTATTGACTATTAAAGGCTGAACTCATAGACTACGTGCCAAGGTATCAAAGATATAATTTGTATGCCCTGTGGGATAGAAATTATGGTGGAAAAGAAAGTCAGAATCGGTCTTGTTGGTTTTGGCACTATCGGCAGCGGTGTTGCTAAGCTTATTATCGAACAGGGAGATTTGATAGCATATCAAAGAGGCTTGCGACTCGAATTGGGGTGCGTGGTGGATATTGATACAGAATCACCCCGGCCGGTAAAGCTACCCGATGGCATTTTGACCAATGATATAGACAGGCTTCTCAACGATAAATCTATCCATATAGGAGTCGAACTTGTAGGCGGAACCAATGCTGCGAAGGATATCCAGCTTAAGATGCTCGCCGCCGGTAAAGATGTGGTTACCGCAAATAAGGCACTTTTAGCTGAGTTCGGCAACGAATTGTATAAAGCTGCCCAGAAAAACGGCCACTGTATAGCGTTCGAAGCCAGTTGTGCCGGCGGCATACCCATTATATCGGCGATTCGAACGGGCCTGGCAGCAAATAACATAAAAGGCTTCTACGGTATCGTCAATGGCACCTGCAACTATATTCTTTCCAATATGACTGCAGAGGATAAGGATTTTTCACAGGCACTGGCACAAGCTCAGCAAAAAGGATATGCAGAAGCGGACCCGACGCTTGATATCAATGGAATGGACAGCGCTCACAAGCTGGCCATTCTTGCTTCTATCGCTTTCGGTAGTGAAGTAGCTCTTGAAGATATCTTTGTCGAAGGCATCGAGGGCGTGTCAAAGGAAGATATTTGTTATGGCGGCGAGATGGGTTATGTTCTTAAGTTATTGGCAATCGGAAAGAAAAACGATGCCAGCAAGATTTCACTGAGAGTGCATCCGTCGTTTATCTTAAATAACAGCCGACTTGCTCATGTTGACGGCTCCTTTAACGCAGTTAGTATATTCGGCGACGCGGTTGGGCAGTTGATGTATTATGGCAGAGGCGCGGGTATGATGCCCACAGCAAGCGCTGTTGTGGCGGATATTATCGATGTTGCCTTGGGAAACTCGGCAAATACCTTCCGGCATCTGCAACTTAAAAGCAGAAGCGAAACGGAGCCGCTAATAGAAAAAATTGATAATTTAGTGAACAGATATTACATAAGGATTATGTGTAAAGACCAGCCAGGCGTCATAGCGAGGTGGAGCAAAGTTTTGGCCGAACACCAGATAAGCATATCCGGAGCGCTGCAGCATGAAGGACATGGGCCTGAGAACACTGTACCAGTGGTAATAACTACACATCCTACACAGCAAAAGAACGTTACAGCAGCACTTGAAGATATGGAAAAGCTTGAGGTGATCGGCGGAAAACCGGTATGCATAAGGATAGTTGATATACCCGAAGATGGGCAGGAATGAATTACAGCTTGAGGAACATCTATAAGGTTATGCAAAGATAATATTATATTTAGATTGAAGTTTACCGATGGTTAAATATGCCATAATAGTACCAGATGGTGCAGCGGATGAACCATTAGAGGCCCTTGGCGGAAAGACCGTTCTTGAAGTTGCGAGCACGCCAAATATGGACAGGATAAGCTCGCATGGTAAAATCGGGCTGGTTCGAACTGTGCCTGTTGATATGGAGCCCGGCAGTGATGTTGCCCAGATGTCCCTGTTGGGATATAATCCTCTGACATTTTATTCCGGCAGGGCACCTATCGAGGCCTCTGCACGCAACATACAGCTTTCCGAGCAGGACTGGGTTTTCCGGTGCAATCTTGTTACTATTGCCGACGGCAGAATGGCCGACCACAGTGCCGGCCACATATCGACTGAAGAAGCCGGCAAGCTGATAAAGGAGTTTGAGGAAGAATTAGGCAGTGAAGGGCTGCGGTTTTATGTCGGTGTAAGTTACAGACATCTTATAGTTTTTAGTGGTTTTGAGTTTAATATCAAGACATATCCACCCCATGATTATATAGGCACGGCTGTTGAGAAAATACTGCCGAGAGGCAAAGGTTCCGAATTGCTTATTGATTTGATGGCGCGCTCCCAGCAGTTTTTTGCTAATCACGAAATCAACAAAGTTCGAAAAGACCTTGGAGAAAACCACGTCAGCTCGATATGGCTTTGGGGGCAGGGCAAAAAAGCCCTGATGCAAAGTTTTGAAGAACGCTTTGGTATCAAAGGTGCTGCCATTGCCGCAGTTGATTTGGTAAAAGGTCTGTCGAAACTAATTGGCTTTGATTTGATAAATGTGACAGGTGCAACCGGATTTGTCGATACAAACTACCAGGGCAAGGGCAAAGCAGCGGTTGAGGCGATGGAGAAATACGACCTTGTTTTCGTCCACATAGAAGCACCCGACGAAGCCTCTCATGCCGGAGATATTGAGTCGAAGAAAAAGGCCATTGAAAATATTGATAAGCACATTGTAGGGCCTGTTCTTGAGGCGTTGCAGAATTATCCAGGCTGGAGGATAATGGTGCTGCCTGACCATCCGACGCCGATAGTCAACTGTGCGCACTCATCTGAGCCGGTACCGTTTGCTATGGCCGGCAGCGGAATAAGCGGGATTTTAGAGACCGGCTTTAATGAGGCAGAGGCAGCGAAGTCGGGACTGAAGATAGAAAATGGTCATGAGCTGATGGAATATTTCCTAAGAAGTGGTATGGATGAAAAACCATCTGCTTCCGGGCCTCGTGTGGAAAACAAATAGATGGCAATAATTGTGCAGAAATTTGGCGGAACTTCTGTAGCAGATGCTGAGAAGATTCGTCAGGCCGCCAAGCGGGTTGCAAGCGCTGCGGACAAAAGCCACAATGTTGTGGTGGTAGCTTCGGCAAGGGGCAGGCAGACGGACAAACTTATTGCCGATGCCTTAGAACTTAATCCAAATCCGCCTGAGCGAGAGATGGACCAATTGCTCAGTACCGGAGAGATACAGACAGTTTCCCTTTTTGCAATGGCCCTTGCAGCTATGGGCTATGAAGCCATCAGCTTTACAGGCGGTCAAATCCGAATGTTGACAGACAGTGCCCACACAAAGGCAAGGATAAAAAGCATTGACAGCCAGCGGATTCACAAACATTTGGCTCAGAACAAAATAGTTCTCATTGCCGGCTTTCAGGGGATAGATGAAAATGAAAACATAACCACGCTTGGAAGGGGCGGTTCTGATACGACTGCTGTTGCCTTAGCGGCAGCATTGGGTGCTGTTGAGTGTGAGATTTACACCGATGTTGATGGTATCTACACTGCGGACCCGCGGATATTCAAAACGGCCGCAAAAATGGAACTCATTAGCTACGATGAGATGCTGGAGATGGCAAGTCTTGGTGCCGGTGTTATGCACACACGAGCAGTCGAGTTCGGAAAAAATTATGATGTAAAAATTCACGTGAGAAGCAGTATGGCTGAAAACAAAGGGACAATAATTACGCATGAGGTGTCTCAAATGGAAGGTGTAGTGGTTTCAGGAGCTACGGTTCAAAAGGATATGGCCAAGATAGGACTTGTGGGTGTGGACAATAAGCCCGGCAATGCCGCGAGAATATTTGCCAACCTTGCAGCGGCAAAGGTGGTCGTAAACGATATTATGCAGACTGAAGTAAGTGCTGAGAAAGCAAATCTTTCGTTTACGATGGGAATTTCCGACCTGCAGCCGGCAAAAAAAGCAGTAGAACGAATCAAGGCCGATATTGATTATGATAAAATATTTGTCCGCGATGACATTGCTGAGGTCTCAGTAGTAGGAATTGGGATGCGAACCCACTATGGCGTGGCCGATAGAATGTTTGGAGCCCTGGCAAAAGCCCGTATCAACATTGACTCGATAACAACCAGTGAAATCAGGATTAGCTGCATTGTTGACAAAGACCAGGCGGACGAAGCCTTAAGGGCTGTGAGCACGGCTTTCGAGCTGGACAAACCAGCCCATGAACGGATTAAGAATACATAACCGTGCCTTCCAAGAAGAGCAAAAGCAGAAGCGCGCAGAGCAGGTGCCGGCGCGACCTGATACTGCTTGTATGTGTGCTGTTTGTCGGTATCTTTTTCTGGCTTGACCGCAGCTACATTGCTAAAACCTGGCAGCAGAGGCCGGAGGCTTCTGAACGGTCGGCAATAAGCGACTTTGAAAGGTACCACGACAAAACCTTTACTGTTGTGAACGTAGTTGATGGCGACACCATTGATATTGACGCGCCGGACGGCTCTTATCAGACGACCAGAATAAGGTTCTGGGGAGTTGATACACCTGAGACAAAGAACCCAAGAACAGGCACTATGTATTTCGGGCCGGAGGCGGCAGAGTTTACTAAAAAGTTAGCTCTTGGCAAAAAGATTATTATCTATCTCGACGAGAACAACAATACCAGAGGCAAATACGGAAGGCTCTTGGCATACATACAGCTTGAGGACAGAAATTTTCTTAACGAAGTTCTGCTGAAAGAGGGCTTTGCCTATGCCGATTTGCGGTTTAGGCACAGCTTTTATAACAGGTACAAACAACTCGAAGCTGCAGCCAGAGGCCAAAAGAAAGGATTGTGGCTCAATGTTACCCGCCGGCAATTGCCACTGTGGCTTCAGAAGGAAAAACCAAGCCTGCTGCGTAAAAACTAAACCATTTACTTTAAGAAGGGACTTAAGTTGATATGTCGCAAAACCTGCTGATAACCAATTGCAGACTTTTCGATGCAGCAGAGGCTGAACAAACCACTTCAATACTTATCGAAAATGGCATAATCCGACAAATAGGACAGATAGAGCCTTCAGACCATAACAACAAGCTTGATGCCGAAGGCAAAATTATTGCTCCCGGCTTTATCGATGTTCACATCCAGGGTGCAGGCGGCTGCGATGTGCTTGACGCTACAGCCGAGGCCTTAACGACGATATCAAGAACCTGTGCCCGCTATGGTACGACAGGTTTTCTGGCTACGACTGTATTTAAGCCTGACCAGCCCAACCATCATCTTTCTCTTGCCGCCCGGCACAAAGATATCAATCCCAGCGGAGCAAGTATCTTAGGCATCCATCTCGAGGGTCCGTTTATCTCAATGGAAAAAAAAGGAATGATTCAGCCTGATTCTATCTGCTCGCCATCAATGAAGGTACTCGAGCAAATCCATCAGGTAACCGATGGAACGCTAAAGATGATGACAATTGCCCCGGAACTAACTGAATCTCTGCAAATAATAAAAGCGCTTGTTTCTTCCGGAGTTATTGCTTCCTTTGGCCATTCCAGTGCAACCTATGAGCAGACACTCGAGGGCTTCGACGCTGGAATCTCGCACGTAACACACCTTTTCAACGCTATGCCGTCGCTGCATCATCGTGCACCGGGTCCCCTCGTCGCAATATTCTCCAATCCCTCTGTCAGTGTCCAGATGATTACCGACGGCGTGCATCTGCATCCGGCAGTTATGAAATTGGCTTACGAAATACTCGGGGCCGACCGTATAATTCCAATCACCGACGGAATCCAGGCAATGGGGCTGCCCGACGGCAGATACAATTATAATGGAGTCGAATACGAATCAAAGGAAGGCGCCGGAAGATACGCTGATGGCACGCTTATAGGCACATCTTTAAGCCTGAATCTTATTCTCAAAAGATTTGTGCAGTTTACGGGCTGTCCATTTGAAACAGCTATAAAAGTTGTTACTGAAAATCCGGCAAAACTTCTGGGTATCGAAGACAGAAAAGGCTCAATTGCCATCGGCAAAGATGCCGATTTGGTTCTGGTCGATCGTGAATTTACGGTTTATGCGACTATTATCGAAGGTAATATCGTTTACGAAAAATAGAGTTCCATTGCTTTTAGAAACGGTACTATAGATGATTAATTTTTTATGGCGGGTTGAGATATGAATGGCCGGTCTTCTGGTATTGTTACATTTTTTCTTTTTGTGCTTTTGTCTGTGCTTGTATTGCTGCAGGTTCTCTCGATGATTCAGGCCGACAGGCTATACGAAAGACTTGATGGCTTGGTAAGAACCGCCGCAGAGGAAGGCCGAAGGCTTGTAGCGGGAACTTCAGCAAACGAAAAAGAGCAAAAGGCACAAACTGCTGAAGAGTATCCGGGCGATGAAGGCGACTGGCTTGTATGGCATTTATCTGGTGAGCCAACAACACTTTATGCTTTTTTAGAGACAGCAACGTGGCCGAGCAGATGGATTACAAGCGGTAATATTTTTGAAAGTATGTTGGAATATGAGCCGGACGCTTTTGAATTCAGAGGGAGGTTGGCGGAGGATTTTTCAATTTCAGCCGATGGACTTGAGATTTATTTTAAGCTAAGAAACGATATTCATTTTTCAGACGGTGAGCCTATAACAACAGATGATGTGGTTTTTAGTTTTGAGACAATAACTAATCCCGGGGTGGATTGTGCAAGTTATGCGAATTATTTTCGGGACATTGAACGATATGAAAGAATCAACGATAAAGAAATAAAATTTTACATGAAAAAAGTTTATTTTCTGTCACTTGGTTTTCTTGGGGGGATACCGATATATCCTGAGCATATTTATAAATTTGATGACCCTGCAGAATTCAATAAGCTGCGAACCAATCCTATAGGCAGCGGACCTTATGTTTTTGAAAAATGGGATATTGGCAGTGGAGTGGTGTTGAACAGGAACGTGAATTACTGGAGTAGAAAGCCTAAGATTAAGAAAATCATATACAAGTTTATTACCAATGATATAGCAGCGCTGCAGGCTCTACAATCAGGTGAGGTTGATTATCTGCGGCCGACGCCCGACCAGTTTGGCGAGAAGAGCAAGGATGAAGAATTTAAAAAGAAATTTTATTGTTTGTCATACTGGGCTGCGGGTAATACAGGTTATTTCTGGATAGGATGGAACCAGAAGCAGCCTTTCTTTACAGATAAAAGAGTCAGGTTAGCTATGACTCATTTAGTTGATAGAGAGGCGATAAGGAAACATATACTTCGAAATCCGGATGCGCAGATTCCAACAGGGCCTTTTTATATCTATGGGCCCCAGAGTGACCCGAATATTAAACCGTGGCCTTATGACCCAGAACGTGCAAAACAGTTGCTTGATGAGGCCGGCTGGGTAGATAGTGATGGCGATGGTATTCGTGATAAGGACGGGGTTCCGTTCAGGTTTAAATATATGATATCGAGCGGGATATTTCTACATGAGCACATAGCGAAACTCGTCAAGGATGAGGCTGCTAAGGTGGGCATTGATGTTATTCTTGAGCCTTACGAATGGTCGATATTTAGTGAACGTGTTGTCGATCGCAATTTTGATGCACTCAGCATGGCTTGGGGCGGAGGGGTGGAAAGCGACCCTTATCAAATATGGCATTCATCTCAGATAGAAAAACGAGGCTCGAATTTTATAGGATTTAATAACCCTAAGGCGGATGCAATAATTGAAAAGGCGCGCCGGACATTGGATAAAGACAAGAGAAACGCTTTGTATCATAAATTTCACAGGATTCTGCATGAGGAGCAGCCATACACCTTCATATACACTAAGCCTGAAAACCGTTTTTTGGACAGACGGTTTGAGAATGTGATAATTCATAAGTTAGGTATTGATGAACATGAGTGGTATGTGCCGAGGGAGAAGCAAAAGTATAAATGAGTCACAGTAGTTCATAGTTCGTAGTTTTTAGATGATAACTTATATTACAAGGCGATTGCTGTTGATGGTGCCTACGCTGTTAGGCATAACCATAATGGTTTTTGCCATCAGCAGGATAGCACCAGGGGATCCGGTCAGTCTTAGTATGGGGCCTGGAGGGCAATTAGATGCCGGAAGAGCAGCGGATGTCCGCAAGGCGAGGATGGAATTGTACGGGCTCGATAAGCCTGTTCATATTCAATATGCCAAATGGCTCTGGCGGGTAGTTCGATTAGATTTTGGCGATTCGATAAAGCATCATCGGCCGGTCATTGAACTTATCAAGGACAGACTCCCTATTACACTTACACTGAATTTAATTGCGTTTGTAATAATTTATACGATTTCACTTCCTGTTGGAGTTTTAGCTGCGGTGCGGCACAAGCGTTTTTTCGACAGGGCAAGTTCAATTGTACTTTTTATGCTGTGGTCGCTGCCGGTTATGTGGGTTGGCCAGATGCTGATAGGTTATTTTTGTGGGCCGGCCTTTAAGACCTGGTTTCCGCCGGCGGGACTGTCGAGCAATTATGCTGATACACTGCCGTTTTTCCCCTGGCTTGGAAACCGGTTGTGGCATCTGGTTTTGCCGGTGCTTTGTCTGGTATATACCGGCTTTGCATATCTTACAAAGCAGGTGCGGGCTGGTATGCTTGACAACCTAAGGGCGGATTACGTCAGGACTGCACGGGCAAAAGGACTGTCGAATTGGGCGGTGGTATTCAGGCATGCATTTAGAAACAGTATCATTCCGGTAATTACAATTATGGCAACACTTTTGCCGGCAATGCTGGCGGGTTCTGTAATAATTGAGAGGATATTCAGCATACCGGGGATGGGTTTGCTTGCGTTCGAAGCGGTAACAACGCGGGATTATAACGTTGTTATGGCTGTTGCAACTATGGGCGGAGTTTTGAATCTGTTAGGATTGCTGCTTGCTGATATTGCTTATGCCATAGCAGACCCGCGAATAAGTTTTGAAAGTTCAGTGTAAGATGGCCAAGATAATGGATAAAAGCCAAAGCTGGGGCATCTCTTACGGCCAGATGGTCTGGCGGGAGTTTTTCAAAAACAAGGTCAGTGTTATCTGTCTGGTTTTCATTGTGTTTTTTTTCTGCATAGCTGTTTTGGCATCTTTTCTTGCTAATGATAAGCCCTACGCGATATATGTGGCCGGGCAGTGGCATTTTCCTCTTTTTAGGAATCTCAATGCCAGTGATTACAGCGTTCTTCTTGCAGCTATAGTCGCAATTTTGCAACTGCTGTTAATTCGTCGCAATCGCAGGCGTATCGACCCGTCGGTTCGTGGGTCGGTGCTGTGGCGTCAGTTGCTGGTAAGCAGCTCGATAGTTGTTGGTGGAACGATATTGCTGTTTGTTTTCATACCAAGGCGGCTTGATGCTACAGACTATAAAGTGATGATTGTCTCCGGCAAAGCGAGCCGGGGAATTTTTACCCCAATTCCTTATGGTTACGGGCGGACGGATTTGAAGGTTCGCGAGCAGCCACCTAATCGAGAACACTGGCTTGGGACCGATGATGTAGGCTCAGATGTCTTGTGCAGATTGATTCACGGCAGCAGGGTATCACTTTCGGTCGGTTTTGTGGCGGTTGGGATATCGAGCGTTATTGGCATTTTCGTGGGTGCGATTCTTGGCTACTTCGGAGGTAAGGTGGATTTTATCGGGATGCGGATTGTCGAGATGATGATGGCGATACCGGTGTTCTTTTTGATTATAACTATTGTGGCTTTTTTCCCGCGGAGCCTTTTCAATATTATGATAATTATTGGTATTACGAGCTGGACCGGCGATGCGCGTTTTATTCGGGCGGAGTTTTTTAAGCTGCGAAAGCAGGATTTCGTACATGCTGCCGTTTCATTGGGTCTGCCGCTTCGCAGTATTTTGTTCAGGCATATGCTGCCCAATGGCATTGCTCCGGTTTTGGTTAATGCGACTTTTGGTATCGCCGGTGCGATTTTTATTGAGGCAGCACTTAGTTTTCTGGGTTTTGGTGTTGCGCCTCCTACGCCGAGCTGGGGACAGATGCTCAGTTTAGGCGTAAGTACGACGGGAAGATTTCTTTGGTGGCTGACGTTGTTTCCTGGTATGGCGATTTTTCTTACGGTACTGTCTTATAATCTGGTAGGTGAGGGCTTGAGGGATGCCATTGACCCGCGTTTGAGGAAGTCGGCATGAGCGAAGACAACGTTCTGGTATCAATACAAGGGCTGAGCGTAAGTTTTTTCACCGAAGATGGTGTTGCGCGGGCGGTGCAGGGTGTAAGTTTTAAGATAAAAAGGGGCAAAACTTTTGCGCTTGTTGGTGAAAGCGGCTGTGGAAAGAGTGTTACGGCCCTGTCAATTATGCGGCTGGTCCCTTCTCCACAGGGTGAGATTGTTGGTGGAAAGATTTTGTTCGATGGCATTGATTTATTTGGACTTGCTGAAAAACGAATGCGTCAGATTCGAGGCAATAAAATTGCAATGATATTTCAGGAGCCTATGACAAGCCTAAATCCTGTTTATACGGTGGGCAACCAGATTGTTGAAGCTATCAGGCTGCACCAGAAAAAGGGCCTAAGTCAGGCATGGTCTGATGCGGTTGAAATGCTGCGAAGGGTAGGTATAGCTGACCCGCAGGAGCGCGCAATTGAGTATCCGCACCAGATGTCCGGCGGTATGAGGCAGCGGGTTATGATAGCTATGGCAATTAGCTGTGAGCCGAATTTGCTGATTGCTGACGAGCCGACCACGGCACTCGATGTGACGATACAGGCGCAGATACTCGATTTGCTGAATGAGCTGCAACAGCAGAACGGGATGAGCATTTTGCTAATAACGCACGATTTGTCTGTTGTGGCTGAGCGGGCGGATGATATTGCAGTGATGTATGCCTCACGAATAGTTGAGCATGCTGATTGCCGGCAGCTTCTGGCAGAGCCTTTGCATCCTTACACACAGGGCTTGTTGCGGTCGCTGCCTCGGTTGGGGTTCTCGGGCAAGCGTTTGCAGACGATTGCCGGCACCGTTCCTGAGCCGTTACATTTTCCAGGCGGCTGTAAGTTTCATCCACGCTGCCCGGTTGGTAAAGATGATAAGCGATGTCAAAGCGTTGAACCAGAATTGAAAGAGGTCAGGCAGGGTCGATGGGTGGCCTGCTGGTATGCACCGGGATATGAGGCTTAAAAATGACAGGTGTATTCAGCCGAACTTGATTAGATTTGATAGAGTACTGTAGTATATTATGGATCAGTATAAACCGGAGACAAACGGAAATCTTTTACGTGTTGAGGATTTACGTACCTATTTTGCCATAAAGAAGGGGCTGCTGCGGCGTACGGTTGGTTTCATAAAGGCAGTTGACGGGGTAAGTTTAAGCATCAAAGCAGGTGGGACGTTAGGGCTGGTTGGTGAAAGCGGCTGTGGCAAAACAACTGTTGCCAGAAGTATAATAAGGTTGGTACCTGCAACTGCCGGCAAGGTTTTTTTCGAGCAAAAAGAAATTTTATCAATCGGCAAAAAACGTCTGCGCAAACTTCGCAGCGATATATCAATGATTTTTCAGGACCCGTATGGCTCGCTAAATCCGAGGATGACGGTGGCCAATATAGTCGGTGAGCCACTGAAGGTTCACAAAGGTGTTACCGGCACAGAATTGTCTGAGCGTATTGCGGCGCTTCTTTTTAGGGTTGGGCTTTCTGCTGAGCATATGAACCGCTACCCGCACGAGTTTTCAGGCGGCCAGCGCCAACGTATCGGTGTTGCCCGGGCTTTGGCCCTGGGTCCTAAATTGGTAATTTGCGATGAGCCGGTCAGTGCTCTTGATGTTTCGATTCAATCGCAGATTCTGAATTTGCTAAAGGACCTTCAGGATGAGTTTGGTCTGACGTATTTATTTATTGCTCATGATTTGGCGGTGGTTGAGTTTGCCTGCGATGTGGTAGCGGTTATGTATATGGGCAAGATAGTCGAGCGTGCGAGCAGCCGGCAGTTGTATCGTAATCCATTGCACCCTTATACTCGTGCGCTTATGTCTGCAATTCCAAAATTGGAGTCAGCCAGCGTTTCTGAAGGTTCAGCCGGGCGTGGAGCTGCCGGCTCAGGGCAAGGCAAAAGGGTACCACAAGGCGAAGTTCCAAGTGTTCTGCATCCGCCCAGCGGTTGTCCGTTTCACCCGCGATGCCCGCTGGCAAAGGGTCGGTGTCTTGAATCAATGCCTCAACTTGAGGAAAAGGATGATGGTACAGAACATTTTGTGGCTTGCTGGAAACGTTGATTTTTTCTATTGATAAATGGCCGGCAATCAGTAACAATGAAAAGGGTTGGGTGTATTGCGGAAGATTTCTTTTATGATTAGAAAATTGTGCCGGGCTTATGGATGAGAATTTAAACACTCAAATAAAGACTGAGGGTGAGGCAGCGGTTATAACCTTCGGGTCCAGTGCCATAACCGATATGGAAGGTATTACCGCTGCTTGTGAACAGATAAAGACATTTATCGAAGAAAATCACCCGATGGCAGTTGTGTTTGACTTCGGTGGTGTGGAGTTTTTTACCTCTGAGGTTTTGGGTTTATTATTGGAGGTGCGCGCCAGGCTGAAAGAATACGAAGGTCGGGTTGTTGTCAGCACCTTAAGCCCCCAGTTGTATCGCGTTTTCAAGGTTACGAATCTTGACAAAATATTCGAATTTTTCCCGGATAGCCAAAGTGCTCTTAAGACAGTAAGCACAGATTGAGGTATATATATGTGTATGGGTGGTGCAGATTATTTTTTCGCAAAGAATTTTATATGAGGAGAGTTAGAAATGTACATAGCGCCACAGTTTTCAATTTTTATGGTTAACAAGCCGGGTGTTTTAGCTCAGGTGCTCGGAGAATTTGCTCAAGCAAAGATTAACATCGTAGCACTGACGGTGATGGATTCGGTGGAGCATGGTGTGCTCAGGGTAGTCTTTGCTGCTCCCCAGCGAGCGAAGCAGGCATTGTCAAAGCTGAATATGCCGTATAATGAGACGGAGGTTCTGTGTGTGAACCTGACAAATAAGTCCGGAGCACTGGCGGTGGTAGCAGAAAAATTGGCTAAAAACCATATAAACATTTCATATGCATATTGTACGGCCGGTGCCAAGGGCGGCAGAACGACAGGTGTCTTGAAAGTGGCCGATGTTGAAAAGGCGATGAAGATTCTGCAGCAAAATCACAAAAAGACCATAAAATCCAAACCTGTTATTCGTCGCTCCCAGGCCTCGAGAAGGTAGTTTTTAGCCGATTTCGACTTGGAAGTATTACCGGTTCTTAAAATAAAATTAGCTTGAAGAGATGGAAAAACCTGGCAGTGAAATACCGAAATTTGACCTTGCTGAGCAGATTATGGCCCGGAAGCGAAAGCTAACTTCTGCAAAAAGGAGGGCACCCATTGAAAACTTGCAAATTGCGCTGAAGCAGCAGGCATCTAAGTTGACGAACCAGCCGACTTCCCAGCCAGATCTTGTGTCCACCCGGCAACAGGGAATTGTTGCCGAGATTGTAACAAAGGACATCTGCCAATTCTTAAACCTTACAGTATCTGATTAATACCCGTAAACATCATTTCAACCGGAGTGTAACCTCAGGCTGATACAAAATTCGAACAGCGCTACTTAGGTGCGATTTCCTCTTTAGCGAAAGTTAAAGTCCGGTCGGCTCACACAGGCTCTTTTCGCTGTTAGCCAGACGCCCACAGTGCCGGCATTTGTATCGAGGATTATCAACCAGAGACCTATAGGTATCTTCATCACTTAGATGAAAACCCTGGGCTATGATATAGCACAGGTGCTTTTTATGGAGCGGGCTTTTACAGTTCGAATTATGTTTTTGTATTTCTTCTGCCATTTTCATCACAATCAAAATCTTACATTGAGTTTTATCGCCTCACCTGCAGTATTTTAGCCGAAGATACCATCTTTGACAAACAATTAACCTTTCTAAATGGGTAGCTATACATGCTCCTCGTCCCGCCGTAGTTTCAGCGAAGGCTAAATCGCCCTAAACTTGAGAATGCTGCCTTTTATACTTTTGCCTTTTGATTCTTGCATTGAATACGGGACTACCATCGGCCCAGCGGCCTTAGCTTCTGAGTTCGGAATGGGATCAGCCGTTTTCCCGTCAGTATGGTCACCAGCGAAAAATTTTTTGTTACCCCATAAATTATGTGAGAAATATTCACCTGCCTGTTGCTGATCACTGATAAATAAATTATAGTTCCTGTCCTTTCTAACATAATAACAAAGGGTGTAGCATGATTTATAAAAAGTTATTATGTTGTGTCTCGTTGCTTTTTTTATTTTCCTGCACATTGATGACAAATACTGCTCCCACACCCGCACAATTGGAAGACTTATTGAAGCAAAATTTAGTTATTTTGCCCGATAGTAACTTTGAAAATTTACCATCTGATCTAAAAGAAAACGAGATAATATTTCTCGGAGAATATGAACATCGCAGTAGACCTTTGAGTCTGGCTGCGTCCAAGCTGGCAGTTTATTTAGCATCTCACAGGCCTGTTGTATATGCGTTAGAATCGCGCTATGGCTCACATCCATTATTTGAAGCAGTTAGTTTGGGCAAGGAAAAGGCAACTATCGACCCCATGCTATATCCTGAGGCCATTCAAGCATTCAATTCCAGTCAAACTGCAGACAAGAAGATATTGCTGACCGCGATCGATATCGAACACACAATTTATCATACTAAATCTTACACGGTTCATTTTTTGCAAGAATTAGCACAGCGATCAACTTCTGATGTCGCTCGCCGGATAATACAGAATCATATTCCTCAACTGACTACCCAGGATACATTTGACAAAGTGAATCGTTACTTAGAGGAACTTAAAGGCGTATTCCTGCAACATCTCGGCACATTTTCACCTGAAGACCAGGATGAAATATTATTCTCTTTAGATTTGCTGCAGGCGTCAAATCAGTTTTATCAATATATCTCTGATTGGAGAATAAGAAGATTTTACCTAACCCCTCGGGGTTGGAATATCAGAGCACAATATTTTAAGAAAACGATCGAACGGGCATATCATAAAGCCCAAAGACGCAAGGCAATTTTACTGTGCCGTGTTGGTGCGCCGCACGCATCTTTAACTGATAAATATTACGAAGCGCTATATTTTGCGAAAAAATACTCGCCGACAAAAGGAAAGGTCGTTTCTATTGGTCTGGTCCCTGTGTATTATAATATCCGCGAAACGAACGATAATGTTACAGGGAAGCACAACGATATTGATTCAATTGTCAAGATACTAATGAAAGGTGACGAGTGTAGCTATCTTTCACTATCCAAATTACAAGAAAACACAAACAATTCTTTTAAATGGAGTAAATATTATAGCAATAGTGGTCCCAAATATGATGGACTATTATTTGTGAAAATAGAAAAGAGCTCAAATTAACCCTGCCATCTAAAAACCTTGGTGTCTTCATGTCTAATTTAGCGCAAAAAGGAAAGCCCCGACTGGTTTCCCAATCAGGGCTCATAATTCCTGGCGATACCTACTCTCGCCCGTAAGGACTACCATCGGCCCAGCGGGCTTAGCTTCTGAGTTCGGAATGGGATCAGGCGTTTCCCCGCTGGTATAGTCACCAGGAAGCTTATTTTATCAAACAAAAGCCTGATAAATTCAAAAATAAAAAGTTAAAAAGCAAATCTCTCACAATAATGCAGATGCGGTAAACAAGCACAAGAGAAAACTTTATTTCAAACAACCAATGATGGATACGGCCAAGTAATCGAGCGTTAGTACCGGTTAGCTCAACGCATTTCTGCGCTTACACACCCGGCCTATCAACCTGGTAGTCTTCCAGGGCTCTTCATCGGCCCGAAGACCGAATGGAATCCTCATCTTGGAGTGGGCTTCCCGCTTAGATGCTTTCAGCGGTTATCCTTTCCCGACTTAGCTACCCGGCGGTGCCCCTAGCGGGACAACCGGTACACC
>JAFGRL010000050.1 GCA_016935195.1 Sedimentisphaerales bacterium | reverse complement strand
TTTTCAATTTGAGGGATTGTCGGAGAAATGTCTGGCAGCGTAAATAATAATTTTAACTTTTTTGGTTCCGGCTACGCCGGGTTAGGTGATTAATTTTAAATCTGGCAGAAAAACGTTTTTTGTTTAGACTAAAACTGCTGGTTCGTTCGTTTCTATTATGGCAGTCGGCTGTGTCGAGATTTGGCGAGTGTTTCAGAGGTGCAGGAAGATAAACAACTTATATCGAGATTTAATCGTGGTGATGAGGATGCACTTCGACACATCTATGAAAAGTATAGAGATGATTTATTCAAAGTAGCTGGTGCTCTTTTAAATGATAGAATCGCTGTTGAGGATGTTGTTCATGACGTTTTTGTCTCTTTTGCAAGCTCTGCAGGGAAATTTCGGTTAAGAGGCTCATTGAAAGGCTATTTCTCGATATGCGCTGCAAATAGAGCTCGCGATTTTAATCGGACAATGCAGCGGCAGGATGCAGTTGTTCATAATGAGTCTGAGTCGGTTTTCTTAAGTACAGATGAGCCGGCTCATTCTGCCATAGGTAATGAACTTTCGGAACAGCTTAATTATGCAATGGCCCGGATCCCTTCTGAGCAGCGGGAAGTTATAATCCTGCACATACAAAGCAACCTCGGATTTAAAGAAATCGCCAAATCAACGGGTGTTTCGGTTAATACGGTACAGGGTCGCTATCGATACGGATTGGATAAACTGCGCTCACTTATAGCTGGTGAATTGAAAGAATGAAGCGTTCAGATATAAATATAAAACGTTTAATTGAAGATCAATACCTTAGGAATCTTCCGGTTCCTCCCAGAAGTGAAAAGGATGCCAAGACCCTTGTTGATGCTTTAAGGGCGATGAAAGAAACAATTCAAAAACAATCGGCTGTTCATCAGCCGAATGTAAGGAGAGTAATTATGAAAAGTAAAATTTGGAAACTCGCCGCCGCAGCAATAGTTATTATCGCTGTACTTGCCGGCCTGCCATTCTTCGGTGGGAAAGGTTCGGGTGTTGCCCTGGCTGATGTTCTCGAAAGAATCGAACAGGTCCAGGCATTTATGTACAGGATGAAAATGACCATGACAGGCGTTATGCAGCCGGGTATGCCCGCCGGAAAAAACGAAATGGAGGGTACGATTACTATTTCGAACGACTACGGTATGAAAATGGAAACGACTATGGCTGATGCAAATTCTGGCCAGGCAATGAGCCAGCAAATGTATTTTCTTCCCGACCAGAAGGTAATGATCTCGCTTATGCCTGAGCAGAAAAAGTACATGCGGATGGAGTTTGATGATGATATGCTCGCAAGGATGAAGAAACAGAACAACGACCCGAGAGAAATGATAAAGCAAATCATGAACTGTGAGTACTTCGAGCTGGGTCGGTCGGTAATTGACGGTGTGAAAGCTGAAGGTTTCCAGACAAAAGATTCTGCTTTTCTCGGTGGTGCAGGTATATTCGAAGATGTCAATTTGATACTTTGTGTAGACGTAGAAAAGTGGCTGCCTTTGCGGGCTGAAATGTACTTTAAGATGAGTGAGCAAATGGAAATGAGCGGCGTTGTTTATGATTACCAGTGGGATGTGCAGGTTGATGCAAGTGAATTTGAGCCGGTTATTCCGGAAGATTTCACAGCTTTTCCAGCAGGTGGTATGAAGATGCCGAGCATGACTGAAGAAGCTGCCATTGATGGCTTGAAATTCTTTGCTGAAATGTCCGGACAGTATCCGAAGAAACTGAATTTAATGAGTCTTATGCAGGAATTCGCTGCTATTGAAAAAAACCCAACCGACTCTGCTCTGAAAGTAAAAGAAGAAATGGACCGGATTCCAGAAGAAGAAAGAATGAAAAAGACAATGGAGATGATGCGGCCGGTTCAATCGCTTGGTATGTTTTATATGACACTGGTGCAGGACAGAAAGGAGCCTGCATATTACGGAGAGTTCGTTGGGCCCAATGACACTGACATGGTTTTGATGAGGTGGAAGGTATCAGACAATGAGTACAGGGTAATCTTCGGAGATTTAACTGTTGAAAACGTTTCGCTGGAGCAATTAAAAGAGCTGGAAGCCGCACTACCTGAAGAATAGATTTCTATCAGTAGTATATTCAGGCCGAGCCTTTCTCCTTTAGGCCCGGCCTATTTTGTCAGTTTTGTAGGGTTTTGCCAACAAGCCAGTTATTAGTAAACACATCGAGATCAAGCATATCAATGCGGTTATCCACAGGAAGACTGATATCACAGTTAGTATTATAAGCAGGCAGGCCTGGCTCGGTTAGCCAGGCCGAGGCAAATACAGCAAAATCTTCAAAATCAACGTCACAGCCGCCGGCAAAATCGCCAATGGAGACCCATGAAAATTCGTATGCACCCATATCCACAATGTCGGTGCCGTTACAATCACCATCTATGATTCGCGGCCGACTATCAAAATCAGTTGTAATTCCAGCCGGCACAGCAGTATTATCACCAACATCAATACAGGAAGAATCAAACGAAAGTCTTAGATTGTCATCTTCGGTGCCTATAATATTGTCGCTTCCGTCCGGGTCAACAAACAAAGGGTTGTCGCCAATGTTGCCTGGTGGACCGGCAAACGTATCCAGAGCCTGTACACAAGAATAGGTAATTATTGGAGAGCTGCCGTCGATTTGCGCAGATTCATCATATCCTCCCCAGTCGCTGTTGCCCCAGAAGACACAGTTGGTTATAGTCGGCGTGCTGCTGCTATTGTACATTCCGCCGCCGAGATTAACCGCTGAATTAGCACTGAAAGTACAGTTGGTAAGTGTCGGGCCGCTGGCTCCTGAGTTCCACATTCCTCCGGCGTAACTTGCCGAATTTCCACTGAATATACAATTAGTCATTGCTGGACTACCGTTATTGTTGTATGTTCCGGCACCATGATCTGCAGTATTGTCAATCAATGTACAAAAAATAACGCTTGGACTGCTGTTCTTGTTATACATTCCACCACCAAGATTAATCGCTGAATTGCCAATAAATTTGCAATTGTTTACTATCGGATTGCTTTGCTGATAGTTGTACATTCCACCGGCATAATTTGCTGAATTTTCGGTGAATGTGCAATCGGTCAGTACGGGGCTGCTGTTGTTATCATATATTCCGCCTCCAGAGGTTTCTGCTATATTACGGCTCAATATGCAGCTGGTTATGTTTGGTTCGCTATCTTTGCTGTATATGCCGGCGCCATAGTTCGCTCGGTTACCATTCCATATACAGTTGGTGATTGTCGGCGCAGCGTTGTAGTTATACATGCCAGCACCAAGCTCTGCCAAGTTGCTGATCATTGTGCAGCAAATAATAGTTGGGCTGCCTTTGCTGTTGTATATTCCGCCGCCATAAGTGCTACTCTCATTAGCATTGCCTCCGGTGATAGTAAAACCATCAAGAATGGCAGTCTGAGCGGTGTTACTGGTGGTAACCACATGATAAGCGTTCTCGGCCCGGTTGGGATCATTGGCTAAAACGCAGGGATCATTTACGTTAATATCATTACCAGCAAGGTCGCCGCTGAGTGTTGTTTCATACAATTTGACATCTCGTACATTAGGCTCTGGTGCACCGAAGCTGGCGTAAGCGGGAATCATTGAGCTTTCAATACGAAAGGCAACAAATTTTACTAAATCCTTTGAATAGGTCATTCCTGCCAAGCCTGTCCCCGCAAAGGCGGGGAGCGCCGAATCCAAGGCCAAAAACATCGATTCTGAACTCCTGCTGGAGTTTATCCCGCACCAAGATGCGGGACAGGAGTAACAACAGCAGATTTGTTCCGTTAGTTCTTTAAATATCAATAGATAGCACTTTTCATTTGATAAATTTTAAGGCCGTGATATACTATTATTTATAGATATTTTAGCTGATCTGGAGAAGGATGCCCGGAGGACTTTTCTTCTTGACGATCTTTCCTGGACACGCCCTAAGGCTAATAAGATTACTTGTTCAAGAGCAAATCAAACCTTTATGGACTAAGGAAGTGTGGAAAACCACCAAGAAAACAAGTCCGAGAACTTGCCTGTCAATATCGCTGCTATTGTCTATGCTCATCTGGAACACCGCAGAAGCGCAAATTAGCTGGACCATCGCCTTCGAGTTCGGGGGCGGAATGTCCAACCATTCGGATGTCCCCACCGTGAACAATTTCACAGTAGCTGGCACAGCGACCGTAGAATACATGCCTGCCGTCTCAGCGGTCCAGTTCAAGGACGGCTTGGGATTTAATGTTAACCCACGAAACCGCTGGGAATTAGAGATGGCCAAAAATGCGGGTGCAACCGAAGTGCGATTCCAAGCCTCGTGGGAGAGGGTAGAGGATATGGATGGCGTTTACTCGATGATGCGCACTATCGATTACAATAGCGCGCTGAATTGGTGTGTTGAACTTGGCCTACAGCCGCTTATCATTGCTGCGTATGCCGGCCCCAGAGAGAACATCGGAACATTTACTGTTGCCGCTACGGTTCCAGGCGGTTCCACTAACATTAGTTTGTTAGAATCTGTGGGATATATTAATCCGCCCTACTGTCATATTCTCAAATCCGATGGAAGCCAAATTGTACCAACAGGTAAATGGGGTTACTATGGAGCTCTAATTCACTCGGTAGATAACCAAAATAACAGCATTAATCTGGCTGCCAGTACGAATGTTACACTTCCAGCAGGAACAAAACTCATTGTCAATCGTTTGCGTTACGATAGTTGTCCTACATGCGATCCATGCAATTCCTCAATTCAGGCATATGGAAACTATGCAAAATACATAGCCTCAGAAATAGCAAATAAGTCTCTCACAGGAAGGGTAGAACTCTGGAATGAGCCGCCGTGGGCACATGATCCCTGGGACAATAGAAGGTCTTTTTATGATGTTGCTCCTGTAGAGCTAACTTCTAAGTCGCCTAATCCCGGTTTTGCCCAGAATCTTAAGTCTGCTTCACTGCCTCCAAATGTGCGTTTCAACTAGGGTGGTTCTCATAAGTCAGGTTTTAGAGGTTTGCTGGGATTCGATATGTCGCCAGCTTTGACGGAATCGGAAGTTGTTAACAGTTTGTCATCTGAGTCTTATCATCCGTATGGCAATTGCCCTGAAAGTCATGCTTGGGATCCTGAGTGTTTAGAAGATAATGTACTTGACGATGTCTGGGGAGGTTCTCTGGAAGGTAGAAACCAGACCTCAAACATCAAATGGGCACGTAAAAAACTTCTAATGAATATCCAGGATTATGGCTGGGGATTTGAACAGAACATAACAGAAATTGGTGCAGCAACTTCAAATCAGCAAGTAAAAGCACGCTTTGCAATGCGTGCATATTTAATTCATCATGCCCTTGGATTCAAGCGGGTCAATTTTTATGAGTTAGCCAGTAGCCCCTCTGGTTTGGGATTTGTAGATGAAAATAGTCAAACTCCATTAATCCCATACACAGCTATAAAGACCTTTATGAAAGATATTTCAGGAATATCAGTTTTCCCTGTCGAAAGTGAGCCATTAGAGCTTCCATCTGTAATTGAATACAATGGCTCTTACCCGCTAACAGCAGTACCAATTATTGGCCGAAGTTCAATTTTAGAGACTAAGAATTCAGTTCTGTTCGTCACATGGCAAAGAACGTGGACAACCGGATCATGGGTAACTATGTCATCGCCTCCTGCGGCGTCTGCGACTATTCAGTTACCTGATGGATTTATCGCTCGGAGAGCGTGGAATCTCATTACAAGAGAAGATGTACCTATTACCCAAGACGGTAATAATGTTGTTTATAACATAGCAGACGATCCTGTGATGCTCCAGATACATTACGAGTGTCTCGAGGCCGACCTCTATAAAGATAACACGATAAATTTCAACGACTACTCCATACTGTCTCGTAATTGGCTTGAGTAAGGCTCTTTACTTAAAGGCGATATTACCAATAATGATGTTGTAGACATGGAAGACCTTATAGAACTTTCAACATGCTGGTTAGAATCCTTTCAGTAAATAAATCATTTATAATAGCGTTGGATTGTGTGTGCTTTTATTATACTCAGAGAGACAGTAAATTAGCCTATAAAATTAAGAATTTTTACATAGGCTTTGATATTTGGTTATGATTCGCGTTCTTTTTGAGCCGACTTTGCTTTTCTTATAGGTTTTTGACGTAAGTACCTGCTTATATTTCGAATGGCCTGGCGGAGTCGCTGCTCATTTTCTACCAGTGCAATTCGCATATAATCTTCACCATTTTCACCGAATGCTCTTCCCGGAGCAACAGCAACTTCGGCATTCTCCATAAGGTCCATAGCAAAGTCTATACTGCCTTTTCCTCTTGAGTGCTCAGGAGGCACTTTCGCCCATACAAACATCGTGGCACGAGGTTTTTTCACCTCCCAGCCAATTCTTTCCAAGCCCTGGCATACGACATCTCGTCGAGACTCGTATCTTTTATTTTGGGTGACTATTTCATCTTGGCATTGCCGCAGAGCAATGATGCCCGCAATCTGCAGTGCCTGAAATATGCCATAATCGTAATAGCCTTTTATCGTAGCCAGGGCGTCGAGCATTTCTTTGTTGCCCGCTGCGAAACCTATACGAAATCCTGCCATATTATAAGGCTTACTCAGCGTGGTAAATTCGACGCCGATGTCTTTAGCACCTTTTGAGGAAAGAAAGCTCGGCGCCTCGTATCCGTCGAAGCAGGTTTCGCCATAGGCAAAGTCGTGCAGTACCGCTATGCCGAACCTTTTTGCCAGCTGGACCACTGTTTCGAAGAAACCCTGCTCGACAGTCATTGTTGTCGGGTTGTGCGGAAAGTTTAGAATCAACAGTTTGGGTTTTGGGTAGAGATGTTCGCATACCATTGCGATGGTTTTCAGGAAGTTCTCATCATTGCCCAGAGGAACCGTTATAACGTTTGCCCCGGCTAAAGCGACACCGTAGTTGTGTATCTGAAAGGCCGGATCCGGAACTATTGCCGTATCACCCGGGCCCATCATTGCCAGGCACATATGGCTAAAGCCCTCTTTTGAGCCGATACAGGCCAGAACTTCGTGTTCCCAGTCGAGCTGAACACCCCACTTTTGTTTGTACTTTTTTGCAAATTCCTTTCGCAGACCTTTAATACCTATAGAAGCGCTGTATCTGTGGTTTCGAGGGTCCATCGCAGCCTCACAGAGCTTGTCGATTACGACTTTAGGAGCTGCATCGGACGGGTTACCCATACCGAGGTCTATGATATCCGCACCCTGCCGGCGTTTTGCGAGCTTTAAGGCATTGAGGCGTCCAAACATATATGGAGGCAGTCGCTTTATTCTTTGTGCCGGCTCAATCTTAAATTGCATATTTTCCTCATTATAAAAGTTTCGTGTACTTTAAGCTTTGTTCAGGTCAACCTGCCGGAGCAGGAATTCATACAGACCATTTCCGCTAACTTTATTATATCTACTAAATTGTGATTTGGCAAAACATCAGATTTTTCGTATATTCGTGAGCTGTGGTTTACCCCTCAGAGGATACTAAAGCGTGAGAAACGATTTTTGAAATTATTTCTGTCAAAATTATTTTGAATTTTTTTGGGAGTCGGGTTTGGATGAATTCAAAAGAACGTATCACCTCAGCGATGGAGCATAAAGTGCCGGACCGCGTTCCGATAATGTGCCAGCTTGCCTTGGGACACTATTTTTTAAGCTGTGAATATAAACCATCGGATATCTGGTTCGACTCTTTGACGTTTGCCAGGGCGTTGGTGGATATGCAGGGCAGATATGGGTTTGACGGGATTTTGGTGAATCTGCCCGGCAGGCCACCTGACTACAAAAGAAGGCTTAAATCAAGTAAATATAAAGATGGTGTCGAGCATCTTTACTGGAAATCGGGTTTCGAGACATTGATGCCGCCTGATGACAATCCACACAGCTACCAGGCTGGACTTAAACCTTTAGTCAGGGCAGATTATAAAACATTTGATATAAATGACCAGAGACTATTTCGTATGCCCGGATATCTCTGGAATGCGTGGCATATGCCTGAGCTTTGGGATATTGGTAGTAATTTTAATTTTTCCGACCCGAAGACCTATCCGGACTGGTTTACCCTGGCTTTACGTGAGGTTCAGCAGTTGGCCCCGGATGTCTCGGTGCATGCGGAGGTTTTCTCGCCCTTTACACATCTTATGGAGTTTTTTGGCTATGAGCAGACCCTTTTTGCATTAATAGACGAGCCGGACAAATGCCACAAGCTGCTTGATGTTTTTGCGCGGATTGGGATTGCGCAGGTGGATGTTTATATGAGATGTAGGCCTGATGCGATTTTAGTCAGCTCGGCATTTGCCGGTGCAGGATTTATCAGCAAAGAAATGTATAACGAGTTCGTAGCGCCTTATGAAGATAGGGTTTTTCAGGCTGTCAGCCGATATGGTGTGAAATCTTATGTCCACACCTGTGGTGCAATTGGAGACCGGCTTGACCTTATGGCTGCGACATCGGTTGATGGTATTGATACCCTTGACCCCCCGCCTCTTGGTACAGTAGATCTGGCAGAGGCCAAATCAAAATATGGTCGGCGATTCTTTTTCAAGGGAAATCTCGATGCTGTGAATGAAATGTTATACGCTGATGACCAGACTTTTGATAAAGCAGTTAAAGGCAGAATTAGAATCGGCAAACCCGGCAGCGGATATATTCTTTCCTCAGCCTGCAGTGTGGCCCCTCATGTCAAACCCGCCCGACTAAAGAGGATGGTTGAGCTGGCAAAAGAATTTGGTCGATATTGAACCTGGTACAGCTCAATTAATCAAGGTCAAATAATCCCTCCTGCGCAAAGTGCGAAGAAAATTCTCTTCAGAAGCCCTTGTAGAAGACACAAAAGCAAGTAAACTTATGATTTTATGCAATAAAACCTATAGCCTTGGCCGTCTTATAGACAGGAAAGAACATTGCTATGGCAGAAAATAACGATATATCCGGCATAATTGCCGGATGTAAGTCGGGTGATTGTGAGAGTTTTTCCAGGCTGGTGGATATTTATGCCCGCCGCTGTCATGGTTACTTTTACCGTATGACGGGAAATTCGGATGTCAGCGATGATTTGTTGAGCCAGCTGTTTGTCAGATTAGTTGAGAAGATTGTCTCTTATAAAAGCGGCTCATTTGAAAGTTGGTTGTTTAAAATTGCCTCGAATATTTTTTATGATTACCTGCGCCAGAAGCAGCGAAATGAAAAAGCCGTCAAAATACGGAAAGAACAGTTGCGGCTGCAAAGGCAAGGGCTCGGACGCTCGGATTGTGGAAAAATAGATAAATTGCAGGTTGAGCTTGCCGCGTCCACCTTAGGTGTCCTTGCAATGACATTCAACAGCCTGATGAAGATAAAATGCGTCTTTCTTGTAACTTTTTCTGTTCAAAGCATTGTTGTAATCAATAAGAAATCCCTTAGCATTTTTGAACCATTGTTTGAAATGTTCCTGGGCGATTTGTTTTCTTTGCTGGGGTGTTAAAATTTTTACTTTTCCCAGGCTGAACTTTGACTTTTTGAGGTAGAGATGAACGCCTTCTTTTTTTATATCTGCAAAAAAGTAATGGCCTTCGGTGTGTATATCTTCGACTCAGTCGCTGCAGGCATAGGAGCCGAACAGAACAATCATTCGCACATCAGGGATTTTCTCGAGGATAATATCCTTTATCAGTTTTAGCTCATCGGCTTTTTGTTTCGGCAAATGTGACAATGTCTTATTCATTGGCTGGTATTATGGCCGATTGTTAGCGAGTAGTAAAGTAGAAAATGGATTCGGCGCTTGTGCCGGAATGACTGAAGCAAACAACACGTAACAATCCGCCTCCGGGATTTGCTTGAAGCGCATGAAAAGCTGCGTTATATCCTCATTCGGTTTTTATTGCAGTTAAAAGAAGTTGTAAAAGTTCACAACTCTATGGTTCGCAGATTGATATAAAAGTTAAGGTAACCGTTCACGGATGGTAAACCTCGTTTTTTTTGTCATTGCGAAGAGTTTACGACGAAGCAATCTCTACTTATCAACCGTTGAGATTGCCGCGCCCTGCACCATACGGTACAGGGCGCGCAAAGACATAAAATGCACATTTTATCTGTGAATGTTTCCAAGTTAAGAAACTTAACGTCCTATATTTTTTTGGCTGGCTATTATTGGGTTTTGGGTTGCGCAGGTAGTAAAATGACCAATTTTTTAATATCGGCTTTGCTTATTGCCGAATATATATATATATTTTAGGAAGAGACGCTATGTTGAAAAATCCTCTTATGTTTTTCAAGAAGGCACTGGGTGTATTTAGGTCCCGGCGGATTTTTTATCGGCCGGTCACAGGTTTTCATACTTCGGTTTCTGATTTTGATGAATTGGGGGGTAATATGGATAAGTTGGTTATGCCGGACAGCAGCAGGCCGAGGAAAATTCTGCAGGCAGTCATTGATGAGAAAGTCCCGGCTATAATGTCGTATGAGTCCAAAGGCAAATGGCACGTGGCCAAGGTGGTGGTGACGGGTTTGGGGGCAAACAGATTTGATGCGGAGGTACTGCCGGAGTCAAATAAGCATCCGCTAAATATTCAAATTGACCAGCCCGTGGGAATGTCGATTAAGTACGGATATGGTAAGTTTATTTTTGAGACGAAGGTGGTCAGTCTTGAGCCGTCGGAAAAACAAGAAATGGGGGGTGTGATAGTAATGGCAGTACCTGATAAGGTTGAATTAGTGCAAAGGCGTCGTTATTTTCGTGTGAAGGTGCCAAGCCTGCTGAAAGTAAATGTGTTGTTGTGGCACCGCAGCGCAACAATGAAAAAATATAAGACAACCACTATGGATTCGGTTCAGGAAATGCCGGAAGATTACTGGAAGGGCAGGCTTGTAGATTTATCTGCAGGAGGTGCCCAGGTTGTTGTTGATGTTGAAAAAAATTCAGATTTCAAGAAGGGGCAGTTTATTGGCGCCAGGTTTACACCTCTTCCCTATGAAACTCCATTGATGTTCAATGCCCAAATCAGGAATATTCTGCCCACGGCAGACAGCAGGAGTATATGTCTGGGTT
>JAFGRL010000049.1 GCA_016935195.1 Sedimentisphaerales bacterium | reverse complement strand
TTTTCAATTTGAGGGATTGTCGGAGAAATGTCTGGCAGCGTAAATAATAATTTTAACTTTTTTGGTTCCGGCTACGCCGGGTTAGGTTCTGATAGTAACAAATATTCTTTAATAGCAAAGAATTTTCACTGGAAATAATAATATAAATGGGGACATCCTAAGGCGAAGCCAAAAACTTTTACTTTACTTTTACTTTCAAGACCAATCGTTAATGTTTATGTGGATGTTAAGTAAAAAGTCAAATGGATTGGCTCAGTTACTTGAAGGGATTCGCAATGATGCTGACAGGGAAGTTGTGTACGAGGATTACGGATAGTAATTCTGACTGGTACATAAAATATGGATTTGAAACGCTGCCTTTACAAGGCGGCCTTCGACGTTGGACCAAAGGATGGCAAGGCAAAACGCTTTACATGTTGATTACAAACATCAAAGGCAGATACATATTTGCCGGAACCTTGCTTCTCTGGGTTTTGAGGTGCACAAGGCTCCAACAGTAAAAGCAGCAGCAAAGTTAGTAAGAAAGCATTTCTTTCGTCTGATACTTATCCGCTGTGATTCTGCGGATGAGGCAATTTTTAACTTCTACTCATTTGTCCGTTCTGGCAGCTCCCACACCATTTTGATAGCGCTTATGCATGATATCCGAATAAACCTTGATCAGCAGTTGTTCGAATGCGGCGCAGACGACGTCGCCGTAGGTCAACAAACCTCTGCTGTGGTACTTACAAAACGCATAAAAGCGCATCTTAGAAACGGGGCTCTGCCGTTGTGGCTGAAAAAGAGCGGCACAATAAGACTCAAAGAGAGCATTGTTGACTTTGAGCGCAGGGAAGTCTGGTGCAATGGAAGCACTCGGACATTACCGGGAATCCTTGTGGATCTGCTCAGATATTTCCTTGATAATCCTGATCGAGTAATCTCAAGAGAGGAATTAAGGAAATCGCCCATTTGGGCCGATTCGATATGTTCATCCGTTGCCGATGGCGGTAAAACCTTTGATGTCCACATCGGCAGACTCCGCAAAATTATCGAGGCCAGGCCCTCCGAACCACAAATAATAAAGTCGGTCCGTGGTATCGGCTGGAAATTAGCACGGGACTGCGTTTCATAAGGAGTAAAATCGCCATGCAGGAGACTTTCGAGAAAAATCAGATTCAAAAAATATCCAGAAAAGATATTGATGCACACCCACCCCTTTTCAGTTCCTCCTCCTTAAAACCTAGAGTTGCGCTTCATCAGCGCAGCTCTGGGTTTTTCCCTGCCTTACAGCTCGAAAAGAGGCTCATATGACAGGAGTCGAGGGATAAAATTAGCTGAGGAGCTGCATTTCGGTAAAGCGCAGGGAAAATCTGATACCTTAATTACAATGAACTATTTACCTGTGTAAACCAAACCTGCTTGGCACACCTTAGACTATCAAGGGCGAAATTACCTTATTACTGGACTTCAGGCTCTTATGTACAGCTTGAAAAAGTAGATTTGGTCAACATCCGCGGTGGCAAAAAGTCGATGATATACGACTATAATAACACCGGCGTGCCTGATGACATAGTGCCTTTCTATTCAGAGGCTTATCGTGACTTCGCACTCCTGGACTGGACAGCCGTCGGTCAGCTCAAGGCCTTGAGATGAATTTTATTGCCGGGTTTTTCCTGATGTGATGCATCTATAAAACAACCTCTAACCGCCGAAGAGTGGCTTTTGCCCAGCGGATGCTCCGCCATTGTGCGAAGATGAGAAGCAGTACTGCAACAACCCAATAGACAGTAAACCGAAGATAGAACAAAATCGCACTGAATATGCCATTTGCTTCAACCCCGGCACAGAAATCAGACAACTCAGCAGGAGAGTAGATTACTCCGGCGACGACCGGCCCAAAAAATTTCTGCCAAGGCAGAAGTATTAAGGCCATTAAAAGAGATGTAAAAAACGCCCTTGATATGTGGTTTATTCCCCCGAGCCTGCCGAGCAGTGAAATCTTTAAGCTAAAGAGCATGGTTAGACAATAGAGCACCGCAGCCAATATCAGTACAAAATTAAAAAACCGAATGATGTGCGAGAGCCGTTTATATGTTACTTCAAAAATAGTGCTTCTTGAGGCAGCTTGTGGTGCCTTCAATACTATAACATTCGGTTCTGCTGCAACTTTTTCAGCAGCCCTTTGAATTGTGTTCGGCTCCGTTAATTCTTGGCCTTTTTGGCTGGTAACTTGTTTGGTGATTTGCTGAGCACCGACAGTATCGACAGCGGCGGCTTTGGCTTCGGTAATGGTCGGGATTTTGATTACGCCAGTATCTACCAGCCAGAAAGACGTCTGCAGTATTAACAAACAGCACATTACGATGATGAACAGGACATTCTTACGACTTCGAAAGACCTCCACAGCTTCAAGACAGTCGGTAGTATCAAGCAAATCTTTTTGTTTGTTTTGCTCTTCGTTCATTTTTTAGCCTCCTAAAATACCGTGGCTCATTTTGTACGTTTGAGTAGTATTATCAGCTACAGTCACAGTAAGTGCAAGAAATTAACGTAATAGTATTGCGAATTTATTTATGGTGTTTTGTACCGGTTCAGCGTGAAACCCCTGTTCAAATTGCAGCCCAAACCAACAGTTTTTTTCAAAACTCGCTGGCAAAATACCTTCGTATTTGATTGATTTGCATGTTTTCATATGGGAAGTTTTGGGTTAAAAATTATATGTGTTACTTGACGGTGTTGCAAACGGGGGTATAATTGTAAATCACAGCAATAAGGCGGATGAGTTTGGTCTGAGATATTTACCTGGAAAGGTGTGGTTATGGCACGGGAGTATTACAGGCAGTGGTCAGGTGAAGAGGCTGGACAGCCGTTCGGTCCGGAGTGGAAACTTGTCTTGCCCTGGCTGAAGTTGTTGGGGATACCTGTAATTGTGGTGCTGTGGTTTTTATCAGGGATATACATTGTCCGGACCGATGAACAGGGAGTTGTGCGAAGGTTCGGCAGGGCGGTCAGGGTAACACAGCCTGGCCCGCATTACCATTTCCCCAGGCCAATTGAGAAAGTCGATAGGGTAAAGGTAACGAAAGTAAGGCGCATCGAAATCGGCTTTAGGTCAATCAGCTCCGGAACTCCTGCAAGGTATAGATTTGTCCCTCAAGAGTCACTGATGCTTACCGGTGACGAGCAGATAGTCGATGCACAGATGATAATACAGTATAAGGTCAAGGAATCAAAGAAGTTTTTGTTCAATGTCCGTGACCTTGAAAGCCCGCGTGGAGCGCTTATGGACGCTGCCGAGGTGGCTTTGCGGCAGGTCGTAGGCCGAAGGCCTATTGACGATGTTCTTATAGGGGAGAAGTTGCAGATTGAGAAAGACATCCTTGAGCTTTTGCAGCGAATCATAGACAGGTATGACAGCGGCGTAAAGATAACAGCCGCGAAACTGCAAACAGTTCGCCCACCGAAAGAGGTAGAAAAGGCATTTAGTGATGTCGTAAGTGCCAAGGAAGATAAGGAACGATTAGTCAAGGAAGCTGACGGTTACCGTGAGGATTTACTACCCAAGGCCAGGGGGGAGGCTCAGAGGATAATCAGAGAAGCGGAGGCATATAAGGCCGAGCGGATAAAACGTGCTCAGGGCGACGCCGACAGATTCCTGGCGGTCTTGAAAGAGTACGAAAAGGCAAAGGAAGTAACACGTAAGAGACTCTATCTGGAGGCGATGGAGAACGTCCTGCCAAACGTCAGAAAATTTATTATAGACCCCGAGTTAGGTAACGGGCCATTGCAGATTCTGCCGCTTGAGGGAACCATCAAAAAACTTCAGAGCCAAGAAAAAGGGCATTAAAGATGAGTAAAAAACTTATAGCGCTGCCTATAATTATTATAGTAATTGCTGTAATAACAGGCAGTTCAATGTTTGCTGTGGATGAAACCGAGCAGGTGATTATTATCCAGTTGGGCAAATACGTAAGAACCATTACAGAGCCGGGGCTGCACTTTAAGGTTCCTTTTGTTCAAAGTGCACTCAAATTTGAAGACAGGGTCCTTGAGTATGATGCCGCAGCGGCACCTATTATTACCAGCGACAAAAAACACCTTGTTATTGACAACTATGCGCGGTGGAAGATAGTTGATCCGCTAAAGCTCTATCGAACTGTGCGTAATGAATTCGAAGCGCAGGGGAAGTTGGACGATATAGTCTTTTCGGAGATACGTGAGGAAGCTGCGCGCCATACGCTGACTGAAATCGTTTCGGTCAATCGCGAGGTGATAATGGACGAGGTGGCCGAGCAGTGTGATGCCAAAGCCAGCGAATACGGAATCCGGATTCTCGATGTGCGAATAAAGCGGGCTGACCTTCCGCAGGAGGTTCAAGGCTCGGTATATGCGAGAATGAGAGCCGAAAGACAGAGAAAAGCAAAAAGATATCGCTCCGAAGGAGAGGAAGAAGCGGTAATGATTAGAGCCACTACAGATAAGGAAAAGGTAATTCTGCTTGCGGAAAGTTACAGACAGGCAGAGAAACTAAAAGGTGATGGTGATGCTGAGGCAATTAAGGTATATGCTGAAGCTTTTCAAAAAGACCCTGAGTTTTACGCATTTGTCAGAACATTGGAAGCGTACGAGAAGTCG
The DNA here is from genome assembly GCA_016935195.1 of Sedimentisphaerales bacterium. Taxonomy (GTDB): domain Bacteria; phylum Planctomycetota; class Phycisphaerae; order Sedimentisphaerales; family Anaerobacaceae; genus JAFGRL01. The sequence continues at coordinate 8,359 of JAFGRL010000049.1, read as the reverse complement.
CTGAGGCGGGATACAACAGTTGTTTTGCCGAGCGACTCGGAGTTTTTCCAGTATTTAAGCCCGCCAGTAATAAAATAAAAGCCGGTGAGAAATTTACAATTATTGAGTAAGCCTGGGGTGTTGAGCAGATATCACTTTTAGACCAAAGGATAGGCAGCACAAACACTGCGAAATATCCTGTCTGAAATCCAGATGTAACTTCATTGAAGTAAGAGCTTATACTCAAGACAAGTCGATATTACGATTGACATTTTTACTTTCCCTGGGTAATCTTTTATAAAACTTAAGGTAGGTGTATTAACGGCCGGAACGTGACAAATAGGGATTTCTTTTTTTACCTTGGAGGTTTTTTTGAGAGTACTTTCAGGAATACAGCCGTCCGGACGGCTTCATATAGGCAACTACTTCGGTGCGATGCGTCAGCACTTACAGCTCCAGTCAAAGCACGACTGCTTCTACTTCATTGCAGATTTTCATGCCCTTACCAGCGGGCCGAGACCATCTGAGATTGCTCAGCAGACGCTCGATGTAGCTATGGACTACATAGCATTAGGTCTGGATACCGAAAAAACGGTTTTCTGGCGGCAGTCCGATGTGCCGGAAGTTACCGAGCTTACGTGGCTTTTGTCCTGTGTAACGCCTGTTGGGCTGTTGCAGCGATGCACGAGTTACAAGGACAAAATTGCCCAGGGTCTAAGCCCCAACCACGGCTTGTTTGCATACCCGGTTCTTCAGGCTGCTGATATTTTAATCTACAAGAGTGATTTAGTTCCGGTAGGTGCTGACCAAAAGCAGCATATTGAAATTACACGTGATATTGCGACACGGTTTAACAATGTTTATGGCGAAATCCTGACGATTCCGAGGGAATACATTATCGAATCGGTTGCGATTGTGCCGGGTATTGACGGCCGGAAAATGAGCAAGAGCTATGGAAATACCATTGGTATATTTGAGTCACAAAATGACATCAGGAAAAAGGTAATGAAGATTGTTACAGACTCCAGTACTGTTGATGAGCCTAAAGAGCCGAAAGAATGTAATGTATTTACACTTTTGAAATTGGTAGCTTCTGATGAGGAGCTGTCAGAATGGGAACAAAGGTATCGCAGCGGGGGGATGGGATACGGGCAGGTGAAGAAACGGCTGGCAGAACTTTTGACAGGATATTTCGAGCCTTACCGCCAAAAGAGGAGACAGTTAGAGAAAGATATCAATTATGTCAGACAGGTTCTTGCCGATGGTGCAAAAAGGGCAAAATCGGAAGCGGTAAAAATCTTGACGGAAGTTCGGCGGGCGGTGGGATTAGGAGCTCATTGTGGCTGAGAAACTTGTAACAATCGCGAAATATGCGGATTCCATCAAAGCCAGCCTGGCTCAACAACTCCTTGCTGATTACGGTATCAAGGCTGTCCTGACCGGCCAAAACGCCGCTAATGTATACACCCTGCCTTCCGTGGCAGTAACAGACCTGCAGGTTCTCGAAAGCCAGGCAGAAAAAGCACGAAAAGTTCTGAAATACCAGAAAAAGCAGGAAAATTGAGTGGCTGATTATCGAGTAAATCTGGATATTTTTGCCGGGCCTATGGATTTATTGCTGTATCTGGTCCGAAAAGAAGAGGTGGATATTTACGATATACCCCTGGCGAAAATTACCGAGCAGTATCTGCATTATGTTGAAATGCTCAAAAGTCTTGATATTGATTTGGCGGGTGATTTTCTTGTGCTTGCGGCAACACTGATGCATATCAAATCTGCAATGCTTCTGCCCAAATCGGAGCCTGAACAAATAGGGCCTGATGATTTTGCTGATCCTCGCCAGGAACTTATTCGCCAATTACTTGAATACAAAAGATTCAAAGATGCGGCAAATCTTTTAAACGCAGCGGCTGACGAGCGAAAAATGCGGTTCTCCCGGCCCGAGAGCATTATCGACCGTTTAAAACCCGACGCTGAGCCTGAGGTAAATATAGAACAGGTCAGTGTCTGGGATTTGCTTGAGGCATTCGATGCCGTATGCAAGGCAACTTCGGCTAATATCGACATAAACCGAATCACCGACGAGACACCCATCGACTTATATGAGATAGAGATTTTACATCGCCTGCAGACAGAAGGGCCTATGAGTTTCGAGCGTATTTTTGAGACTAAAAATGAACGAGTAATACTGATAGGATTATTCCTTGCGCTTCTTGAATTAATTCGGGAACAGTTGATTTGGGCCGAACAAGCCGGCGACTCTGGCGGTATTTACTTACGGTCTTTGACTGATGAACCTGCCGAGCAGGCAGTGCAAAATGCTATAAGGATTTCGAAGGAAGATATTGAGGCCGGACAAGCTGATGAAAGTAAGCAGAAGAAACAACCATCTATTCCAATTACCGAAGTGGCACCGGCAGCTCGAGAAAGAACTTTGTTTGAGAGACATAAACAGGACAAATAAATGTTCTCAACACCGAGTGCATATTGGGAATACTTAATTAAGGGAAATTGGACAATTGCCGCATAGAATTTTGTCGAAGAATCAGCTTTCTAAAGATGTTTTCAGCGCTTATGTTGAGGCGGCACTTATTGCGTCAGCTCGAAGGCCCGGCCAATTCGTGATTATCACCATAAACGACCAATATAGTGAACGAATCCCTTTAACAATAGCCGATGTCGATGTGCAAAAGGGAGCTATTCAGTTAATCTGGCAACGGGTTGGAAAAACTACTGCGGAATTGGCTGACCTGAAAGAAGGGGATTATATCGGCAGTATTGTTGGGCCGCTCGGCAAACCTACACACGTTAAGAAATTTGGAACGATTGTTTGTGTGGGCGGCGGTATTGGCAATGCCCCTTTGCTGCCTATTGCAAGAGCTCTAAAGGGGGCAGGAAATACAATTATCAGCATTATTGGGGCGCGAAATAAGCAGCTTCTTATACTTGAGAATGAGTTTGCTCAAATCTCAGACGAATTAATAATTACAACTGACGATGGTTCATACGGACGTAAAGCACTCGTAACAGAGCCGTTAAAAGAGGTATGCCGGCGAGAGAAGAAACCTGATATAGCATTTGTCATCGGCCCTGCGATAATGATGAAGTTTTGCTGTGAGGTAACAGAGAAATTTAATGTGCCGACGCAGGTTTCGCTGAATACGATTATGGTTGATGGTACCGGTATGTGCGGTGGCTGTCGGATTGAATATGACGGCAAGCCGAAATTTGTCTGTGTGGATGGCCCGGAGTTCAACGGCCACAAGGTCAACTTTGATTTGATGCTGAAAAGGTTGAACGCATATAAGAATCAGGAACAACAAGCCCTCGACCAGTACGAAAAGCACAGATGCAAAATAGGACTGGATTGAATTTCGTATATGACCGAAGCCGAAAGAAAACAGTTACTTCAGAGTCTTCTTAGCAAGCAAAAAGATCAAGGCCTTAAACCTGCCGACAGATACCAAATCCCCACTCAGGATATGCCCGAACAGGATGCTCAGGTAAGAATAGGCAACGTAAATGAGGTTGCAACGGGCTATACCGAAACACAGGCTCGCCTTGAGGCGATGCGGTGTCTGCAGTGCAAAAATGCCCCCTGTGTTCAGGGCTGTCCTGTTCAGATAAGGATAAAAGATTTTATCGGTGCAATTGCCGAGGGTAAATTCAAAAAGTCCCTGGCAATCATAAAAGAAAATTCTCTTTTGCCGGCGGTCTGCGGCAGAGTCTGTCCACAGGAAGTTCAATGCCAGGAAAAATGTACCGTGGGTCTTAAGTTTAAGGACGTCAGCAAGGCCGTATCGATTGGACGACTCGAAAGATTCGCAGCCGACCTTGATAAGGACAACGATGCTGTTCCTCACGTTAATGATGATACAGGAATGAAAGCAGCGGTCATAGGTTCAGGGCCGGGCGGTATAGTTGCAGCTACAGATATCAAAAGGGCAGGTCATAATGTTACGATATTTGAGGCTTTCCACAAGACCGGCGGCGTAATGGTTTATGGGATACCTGAGTTTAGGTTGCCGAAATCGATAGTCCAGAAGGAAATTGATGTTCTTGCGAAAATGGGAGTTAACATTGTCCGCAATTTTATTGTCGGGCGGACGAGAACTGTTGAGCAGTTAATGAAAGAAGATGGTTTTGATGCAGTTTATATTGGTGTTGGGGCGGGCCTGCCGAGGTTTATGAGTATCCAAGGCGAATCTCTTGTCGGGGTATATAGTGCCAACGAATATCTCACGCGGGCAAATCTTATGAGGGCATACGATTTCGGCAAAGGTGCCGACACACCAATAGCACTTTCGAAAAAAGTCGCTGTCATAGGCGGCGGCAATGTAGCGATGGATTCAGCCAGGACGGCTGTCAGACTTGGTGCCGAAAAGGTCTATCTGGTTTATCGAAGAAGCGAAAAGGAGATGCCGGCTCGAATAGAAGAGGTTCATCACGCCAAGCAGGAGGGCATTGAATTTCACATATTGGCAAGTCCCAAACGGATAATCGGCGACTTGGACTATCATGTTACAGCAATTGAATGTTTGAGATTTGAACTTGGTGAGCCTGATGAATCAGGCAGACGCCGGCCCATACCAATCGAAGGCTCGGAGTTCAGGATGGATGTTGACACGGTGATAATAGCTATAGGCAATGCCGCCAACCCTTTGATTCAGCAGACCACCCCGGGCCTGGAGTTCAACAAATGGGGCAACATTATCGTTGACGAAAACTGCAGGACTTCTCTGGAGGGGGTTTACGCAGGCGGAGACATCGTATTAGGCGCTGCGACCGTAATCCTCGCAATGGGCCAGGGCAGAACTGCAGCAGCAGCCATAAACGAGTACCTAACAAAAAAGAAACGAGAGCAAAGACATGTTTGAGTGACAGGATTTTCTTAAATTTTCAACAGAGCATAACAAGTTAATTATCCTTTCTTTGGGCGAGCTACAGAGGAGCTATGTTCAATTGTAATGCTCCCAGTAGCAATAATCTTTTCCCTCAACGTCGAATGCACTCTTGTGAATATTTGACAATCATAAGGGCCTTTAGTAATATCACAGTTTCTATGAATTACCAGAGTGATATTTTATCAGATAGCATAGCATTTTTTGAAAGTTGAGCAATGGAAGTTAAGCCATTTAAGGCATTTAGGTTCGATGCGGATGTAGTTGGCGATGTGGGCAGTTGCATTGCTCCTCCTTATGATGTTATCAACAGCAGCCTGCAACGGCAGCTTTACAAAAAGAGTAAATACAATATCGTGCGGATAATCAGAGCAAAGACAAATGCTTCTGACAACGCTGACGATAATCAGTACACAAGGGCTGCCGATTATCTTAAGAGCTGGATTGAAAGAGGCGTTCTCAAGCAGGATTTAACAGAAAGTATCTATGCCTATATTCAGGATTTTGAAGTAGGGGACTCTGCATACCAGAGGTTAAGTTTTATTGCGTTAGCTAAAATTGAAGAGTTAGGGCCGGCAATTAGAGACCACGAGGAGATTTTAACTGAACCTGCTATTGATAGACTGAACCTGACCAGAGCGACAAAGGCGCAATTTGGTCTGCCTTTCTGCCTGTATGAAGATGAGCAGCAGCTCACTGAAGAAATTATTGAAGGCCACATAAAAGAAGAATCCCTTATTGACTTTTATGATATGAGTAATCATTTTCATAGAGAAGAACATTCGGATCAGGAGCCTTCAAAAGCTTCTTATCATTTAGCGACGGCAACAAAGCCTCGAAACGAGATACGGCATAGATTGTTTGCCATAACAGACAAGGGGAAAATTGATGCCATTATTAGAATGATTCTGAACAAAACGTGCATTATAGCCGATGGTCACCATCGCTACGCTACGGCGTTGAATTACTCCAAGGAAACGGATAATCCTGCAGCTAAATTCCAGATGATGGCTTTTACAAACGCCCGTCACGGAGGTTTGGTCATTTTAGCAACTCACCGTCTGGTCGGAGGCCTTGATAATTTTGCTCTTGATAAATTAATAAACGAACTGAAAACGGACTTTGAGATTTCACAGTATAGCTTTGACTCGCTTCAAAACAGAAATAGTGCAAAACTTAAAATGCTCGAACAACTCAAGGCTGCACATGGCTGTCACGATATTGCCTTCGGCGTTTACGGTGGTAATAAGACTTTGTATACAGCGAAATTGGAAAACGAACAGGCGATTGAGAGAATTGCACCTGAGATGAGCCGGGCTTCTCAATCGGTCGATGTCAGCGTTCTGCACAAATTGATTCTTGGTAAATATCTGGGTATTGGCGAGGAGCAAGTTGCCGGCGGTCATTACATCGAATACGTCAAAGACGCCGACAATTCAATTGACGAATCAATTGCCAAAGTAGATGCAGGACATAAGCAATTGGCATTTTTTGTAAATCCTGTGAGAATACAACAGCTAAAGCAGGTCACAGAAGCAGGAGAAAAAATGCCACAGAAATCCACATATTTCTTTCCGAAAATTTACACCGGTTTAACTATAAATAAACTATGATTGTTTAGAGGAGATATTCGATGACAGACTGGAAGAATCCGCCGAGATTATTTATTCCTGGGCCTGTAAAGGTCAACGACGATGTTCTGCAGGAGCTTGCCCGTCCAACACTTGGACATCGCGGCAAAGAGTACGCTCAGTTGCACAGCGAGACGGTCGGTATGCTCAAAGAGATTCTCTTTACGAACCAAAACGTATTTCTAAGCACTTCATCAGCATCCGGCATCTGGGAGGCAGCAATACGAAATTGTGTCGGTTTTGATGAGACGGTTCTTTCGGTGTGCTGTGGGGCATTTAGTGATAAATGGGTGACTATTGTTAAAAATTGCGGCAGGGCAGTTGAAGAATTAAAAGTCGAATGGGGCAGGCCGACCACGGCAGAGATGATTGACCAGAGGCTTGCAGCCGGCAAATACTCTGCCATAACGCTGGTTTATAACGAAACCAGCACAGGCCTGACTAATCCGGTCTATGAAATAAGCAAAATGATGAAGCAGAAATATCCTGAGATTCTTATCTTTGTTGACTCGGTCAGTGCAATGGTAGGCCTGCCCCTGCACTTCGATGAGCTTGGCTGGGACGTAACGTTTGCTTCGGTGCAGAAGGCTTTTGCAATTCCGCCGGGACTGGCAGTGGCAGTGGTCAGCAGCCGCGCATTGGAAAAAAGTAAAGACGTACCGGCTCGAGGCTACTACTTTGATTTTCAGCAATTCGCAAAGTCAAACGAAAAGAACCAGACGCCAACAACGCCGAACATCCCGCACATTATGGCACTGAACTATCAATGTAAAAAGCTTTTGGCCGAGGGTATGGAAAACGTCTGGAACCGGCACAGGGCAATGGGTGATTTCGTCAGAAGCTGGGCTAAGGAAAAATTTGCACTATTTTGCGATGATAAGTACGCTTCAAATACCCTGACGACCGTCAAAAACACACGAGCTGTTAATGTCGCTGAACTAATTAATACACTGCAGCAGAAACATAACACTATCTTCGGCAACGGCTACGGAAAGCTCAAGGAACAGACATTCAGAATAGCACATATGGGTGATATTAGCATCGAAGACCTCAAAGAACTGCTGGCCTGGATAGATGAAGAGCTTGATTGACCCTTATGGCCTGAGCGTTTACCTTAGTGCCAGATTGTTTCCTTCAGCCAGTCGTCGGCAAGTAGTCCAACATCAGTGGAATCTACCGAGCCTGACCTGTCCAAATCGCCGGGCTGCTCGTTGCAGGTTTCCAGCCAGTCCTTTGCCTGATATGCAAAATCTGTGAATGTGACAATACCATCATTCGTTAAGTCAGCCAGCAAGGCCCAGTCATAAGGAGGCATTGAGGCCTCGGCCGTGCCGCCGTATCCACCCATATTGATGCGAAGATTCTCGCCCCAAACGTTGTTCGTATCGGGCGGTACCGAAAGCAGTTCGTGTTGAAAGTTACAAAGATTATAAAGTATTTAGAGTAAGAGTCGGAGATTATAGAGCATTATATAATGTAGATTTCAAGGAAAAATTAATAATTATAATAAAGATCGATAAAAGAGGAAAGGTTTATTAGGTAAATTAATTCTAAACAAGATTACCAGGTGTTTGGGTCATCTGCGTCCCAAAGATGTTTATAAGAAAGAGTGTTTTATAAATATTGTGAGGGGGTTTGTAAATCAAATAGAAACATTTAAATATATAAATGTATACAAACGTATATGGAAACAACAATAAGACTAAATCTAAATACTAAAGAAGAATTAAATAAATTCAAACAATACAAAAGTGAAAGTTATGATGAATTAGTTAGAAAATTAATTCATTTAGCAAAAACATGTGAAAAAGAACCTAAGTTAAGCCAACAAACAATACTTGAAATAAA
>JAFGRL010000048.1 GCA_016935195.1 Sedimentisphaerales bacterium | reverse complement strand
CGATTTCTTTTTAGCTCAGACCATTATTTTATTGCCCAGCTGCTTACCTTGGAAAGCCACTCAAAAGCAAAGACAATAATATAAATAGTACAACGTAAACAACAAAACCAAGGGCACAGACCCCTATGGCCCGGAGTGTACTTTTATAATCAAGAGCTTGCCTGACTGCAATTACCATTGCAACCAGCTGCCAAATTGCGGCTATGGAAAAAATAATACTTTGCATCCCCGGTATAATGCCAAAAACTCGAATCAGGCCGGGAGAACTCGAAAAACCAATTGTTCGCAACAGCTCTCCGTGGTCAGCTTTAGTCTGTGGCTCTGGAAGCAATTTTGTACCGATGAAATAAATCAGGTACGCCCCGATATACCATCCGACAAGATTGACAACTATCTGCAGTAGCATTCCTAAAAAGCCCCGATTTCGCAGTAAGCCCTATTCCAGCTGCTATACTGGACAAAACCACGACGCCCATAGCCTGACCTAACGCAGACTTATCAGCCTCGACTTCCTCATACAAGGCAGCATCCAGTTTGGCTGCTCGAAAAATGCGGTTACCAAAATCAGCCATTTTCTTTTTACCTCCAATTATAATTTTACTGTTTTATTTTAGCTTTACTGCACCCAGGCCTAACTGCAAGAGCCTATTATTGCTTTTGTTCAACGGTATCGTCAGCATCGTTTTCTTCTTCCACTACTGAAGACTCAACGACTTTGCTTCTTCGGCGTCTGTCCCGAGACTTTTGATTATAGTCTTGTAAGGCTTTTCTTTTGCCAAGGGAATAAAAAAAATAACAGATGAGCCAAATAAAAAACACAAATGGCAGAATCCTTAGCAATATACGCATCTCTGTCTCTTTCAAACTTTCAGTGTTTATTTTACAATATCGATTTCAATCAACTAAATACTATCGACTAACGACTAAAGACTCTCAAACTGCTCCGTTGGCAAGGGACGGTCAGTTTGAGTTATATAACTATTTGCCCACTATCAATCAACCATTTTAGGGATTCACAAATAGCCTCTATTGAAGAATACTTTGGCTTATACCGCAATAACCTCTTAGCCTTGTCAATACTGCAATTGGGACTGTGTGCGATATGATCGTAAGTTGCCAGTGCATCAGCGTCGCCAACCTGCATTTTCCATTCCTGAAAAGGTTTGAATGACAAATTTGCCTCTTTGCCGAACCATTGCGCCAGTTTATCTGCATAACCTCGAAGTGTTAATGCCTTTTCTGATACAATATGAAATTCCTGACCATTAGCTTTTTCGGGACTCAGAACGGCTTTAATAAAAGCCTGTGCAACATCTTCAGCATGAACATGATGGAGCGTCTCTAATCCAAAATTAGGCATGACCAGTTCTTTACCGTGTGCTAATTTTACAAAAACTTCTGTATTCAGGTTCCCCAAAGGGTTAACCGGACACCATCCGGGCCCTACGATATGGCCCGGATGCAGCACTGTTACGGCAGTACCTTCATTTTCCGATTGGCTCAGTAAATATTCTGTAATTGCTGCTTTTTGTATTCCATATTCACCAAACGGCCTCTTAGGCTGATCCTCTGTGGTTGGTACCTCCTGGCTATAACCATGAACCCATATCGTACCACAAAACAAAAACTGCCTTATTTTACCTTTTAGAGGTTCATAAAGTTTTTGAGCACTATCCAGTGTAAAACAAATCATATCGATAACCACATCAGGTTCAAAGCCAAGAACCCTCTCTGCAAAGCTGTTGCTCTTTTCCTCTGTTTCACGATCTATGGCCACCTGATGCACTGTGTCCCATGCTTTGTGTTGTTGGTAAGGTTTCCTCTTTCCCCTGCTCAAAGATGTTACATCAAAACCTGCTTCGATAAGCCCCGGCACCATATATGTGCCAACATGTCCCGTACCGCCAATGACTAATACTTTCATATTATCCTCAAATAAAATCTCTTCTTCACCAGAAAGCTCATTCTTTTTGCTTCTATGTTAAAAATCCACTCCTTCAAAATTATTTCATTGTCCAGCTGCCATGCTGTATCATAAATTGCCTTTAAATGCGTTGCACAACCGGTTTACAACAGGCTCAATATTTGTTGTTGAATACTACAGATATTATTTTGTCCCTTCGTAAATATACGCAATCCCATTTGTTAACGCCGTGGCTTTGATATTCATATAGCCTTGTGCTTTCATGAGCTGTAACACATTCTCAGGTTCAAGAAAATCAGGTATAGAGGACGCCAGATATCGATAGGCATTATTGTCACCGGATATATATCCACCAAGAACAGGAACGACAAACTTGAGATAATTTTTATAAAACAACCCTATCAATCCACTTTGAACAGGTGAAAACTCAAGGATGAAAACTTTACCGCCTTTTTTTAGAACTCTTACTGTCTCTCGTATTCCCTTTACAGTATCGCCAAGATTCCTCAGCCCAAAACCCATAAAAGCAACATCAAATAAATCTTCATCGAAAGGGATATCCATTGCATCTGCCTGCTTCAGACGTATCTGCTGGTTCAGCCCTGCTTTTTTTATCTTCATTTGGGCTATCGCCAGCATTTTCTCTGAAATATCAAGCGCAAAACATTGACTTGAACTATTGCTTTTGGCAAATTCGATGACAATATCGCCCGTACCGGTACAGATGTCCAGGACCCTGGCACCAGCAAAAACATTCGAAAGCCTTACAAGTTTCTTTCGCCACATTTTGTCGATATTCAGACTCAAAAGATGGTTTAGAAAATCGTATCGCCCGGAAATGGACGAAAATAAAGCTGCTATATCCGGCGATACCAGCATAATTTACTCTTAACACCCAACTCAAAACTTAAAACTCTTTTCACCCCCCACCCGCAACACTGGAGTCATTGCGAGGCCGAAGGCCGTGGCAATCTCAACCACAACTCAAAACTCAACGCTTAAAACTCTCCGTAAGGAGTCCCAAGGAGGACAAAACTCTTTTTATCCCCCAGCAGCAGAGACATTATAGCTTGCCTGTTATTTATCCGAGACAACCTCGGCCGATTCTATCACTACTGCCTTAACCGGAACGTTGGCAGACCGCTCCTTATTGGCGGTCTGGACAGAGGCAATTTTATCTACTACATCCATACCTTCGACAACTTTCCCAAACACCGCATAGCCGGGCTTATCGGGACCACCATAATTCAGAAAATCATTGTCTGTATGATTGATGAAGAATTGACAGGTCGCACTGTTGGGGTTATTGGTCCGTGCCATTGCGATAGTACCTCTGTCATTCTTCAGACCATTATTTGCTTCATTGATAATCGGCTCATGAGTCGGTTTCTGTACCATATCTGCACTAAAGCCGCCACCTTGAATCATAAAGTTCGGAATGACCCGATGGAATATTGTTCCATTGTAAAAACGCTCTTCCGTATATCTGAGAAAATTCTTCACGGTAACAGGTGCTGCCTCCTCGTTAAGTTCAATCACAATATCCCCCATAATCGTCGTCAGTTTAGCTTTTTTAGGTCCTGCATCCATCTGCCTGATCTCCTCAATAGAGTCTTTTGTTGCATTATCTTCTTCCGAAACACCGGTTTTGTCTTTGCTGCAGCCAAATACTAAAGCAAACATGACTGATAGCAAAATTATTCTGAATTTGCGACCCATACACACATCCTTTCCTTAATTTCTCACCATCAGCCCCTGCTGAATAAACCTATTTTATCGCCCAGCCGACGTGAGCGGTGATTGTTTCTTTTAGGGTGTCAAACCTGCATTCTTTAGAGTTTAGCTTTTTTAGTCTCCCCAAGGTTATGCTTTTCGCTTCAGGGCATGCATTCTCTAACTTTTTTGTGGAAATTACATAGAATGTCCACTGGGATAAATCCATCGGATTTATTGTTTCTTTGTTTTTATGATGGAGCAGACAGAATACATATATTCCAGCCTGCCTCTTTTTTTCTTTACCCTGACGATTTGTTTCATAATCCCATGCCAGAGTTGGACGAATACCAAATGTAATTTTGGACAATGTTCGCTGATACCAAGATTGAATATACGCAGCAGATTTTACCTCTATCTTTAGCCCTGTTTCTGTTTTAAGGTCATAGGCATTCCATTCATAACGAACGCCCTGATTAAGCCCAAGTGCGGCGGCAACAATATATTCTGCCAAAATACCTCTTGTTGCATTACTTACTAAATCTGATGCCAACCACTGCCAAAATTCTTTAAGAGTTAACAACTGGCCGTCACAGATACCAAGGAATTTTTCATCACCAGTCTTTATAATGACTTTAATGGGTGGTAAGTTATTCATAATCTCATTTTTATCGCCCAGCCGCAGGTGGTGTTGATTATTTTGTTAATTTGCTTCGCCGGCTGTTATTGCCCTGTAATTTGCAGATATAGATTTGGCTGGATAATACCTTCAAAACCGGACATCAGCAAGTAGATTTTAAGTTACCAGATACGCAACCTGTCCTGTGGATACAAGCCACGAGTCACGAGCCACGGCCCAGGAGTCACGGGCGACGACTCACGCTTCGCAATTGTGTGTTTTTCGATAGAGCAATGGAAACTCTAAAGTAGTTCCATAGCTCGTGGAAAGCTTCCCAATATCGAAAGCGCAAGGCAATGTTTGCGAGCCTCTTCGAGACCCTGCTGAACTTTTTCATCACTTCTGTGCCCGAGCAAATCCACAAAGAAGTAATACTCCCACTGCATCTTCTTGCTCGGCCTGGACTCTATATTCGTCAGGTTAATCCCATACTTTTTGAAAACATTCAGCACTTCTGCAAGTGCTCCAGCCTTATGGGCAGTACTAAACAGTATGGCGGTCTTATCTTCACCTGTCCGCCGGGCATCCTCGCGTCCAACTACAAAAAACCGAGTGATATTATTGGTAATATCTTCGATGTTCTCGCACACAATCTTCAGTCCGTAAATCTCCGCAGCGGCGGCAGAGCCTATCGCAGCGGATTTGGGCTCCGCTGCCGCCATTTGGGCTGCCTTGGCGGTCGAAGCAACCGATATCGTCTGAGCCTGTTTGAAGGCGGCACTTAGCCAGTTTCTGCACTGAGTAAATACCTCCGGCTTGGAATAAATCTTCTCAATCTCATCAAGGCTGCAGTTTGCCAAAAGATTATGATGGACAGCCATAAGAACTTCTGCACACACCTTGACATCAGAATCTATAAGGGCATCGAGAGTTTCTATCACACCTCCACCTGTCGAGTTTTCGACCGGCACCAGAGCCAGGTCGCAATGTGCTTTGCTGACTTCGGCTAATACGCTTCTAATATCAGCCAACGGCTCATATTCAACGCTCTGGCCGAACTTCAGCATCGCCGCTGTATGGCTGAAGCTGCCGCCGGGACCAAGAAAGCCTATCCGCAGCGGCCTTTCCAGGGCTAACGAACCGCTCATAAGCTCACGCCAAATCGCCACTAAGCACTTCTCAGGCAGTGGACCTTTACTTGCCTTAGTGATTTTTGCCAGAACCTGCTTTTCACGATCCGGGGAGTATGCAGGACTTTCCGCTTTGTTTTTAATTTTACCGATTTCAACAACAATCTCAGCACGCTCGTTAAGCAGCCCGACAAGCTTGTTATCAATTTCGTCAATCTTTTTTCGAAGTTCTTCAAGCGACATAACTTGCGTAAAATAATATAGTGAAGAAATCTTTATTTCTTACGTATAAAACATTACCAAACCCACCAAAGCAATTGAGGTCGTGGTTTTGGAAAACGCATAACATTAGCACAGGTTTGACCTTGCGTCAATGCCTTTGGCCGGTTAAAAAACATTTTTGCAGGAATAGTATAAATGGCGGAAGTTATTAAATACACGACATTTAGGACTAAATGGGGCTATTTTGGGATTGCTGGTACTGATAAAGGGTTGGTGCGGACACAATTGCCTATAAGGGATCAACATAAGCTTAAGTCTTTTCTATTAAAAGGATTAAAGGCTGTTGTATATGAGAAGGATTTTCACATTTCGTTTCAGAAGCAGATAACTGCTTATTTTAACGGATATTACATCAATTTCGACAGTCATATGCCTGTGATTCTGGATAGCCTAAGCCTTTTTTCCCAGGTGGTCCTTAAAGCGAGTAGAGACATAAGATATGGCAAAACAAGAAGTTATGGTGAGATTGCGAAAAGAATTGGTCGGCCGAAAGCTGCGAGAGCGGTTGGGCGAGCTATTGCGTCAAATCCGCTGCCTCTTATAATTCCCTGCCACAGGGTAACTTACAACGATGGTCGTATTGGCGGTTTTAGCAGTCTCGGCGGAGTTGAGATGAAAAAAAAGCTTTTGGCTCTTGAGGAATGTGTACTCAATAGTAAATCTTAATCATAAAAAGAATCAATCAAAAGCGCTGCACCGGCAAAAACCGGGTGTAAAAATTGGGGAAAATCACAAGAAATCTCGGGAAATTAACGAAAAATGAACGTTTTTTGAGCAAAAATGAGCATTTTTTGTACAACTTTTTCGTGGGTACCACGTTTTTGATTGAAATTTCAGTGGTGAATCCGCAGGTTTGGCCGGGGAGATTTTCGCTGGGTGGCTTTAGGAATTCTAATTGATTGAAAAGCTCTACTTATAGAATAAAGGGTGTTTGACATAAGAAATTTTTGATTGTCGAGTTGGCTGGATTTATTGTGCGTGACATAGGACATTCTGGATAGAAAGAGACTAAGCACGAGGTGGGGATGGGGGCGAGACAAGTGACAGGTGAGGGGGCAGGGGACAGCGTAAAACCATTACGGGGGTTTTGATATGAGAATGGCTGTTTGAAAATTCATAAGATGTTCTTTTAGGATGCGAAATATACATTATTAGCAAATGTGGATAGAGAAATACACGATATAGTTGTGTGGGTGATTATAGATGAGGGAGAGAACTAAGAGGGGTTGGAGATGGGAGGGGCGGGAATTGGGGGTCGGGGTTCACCCTTTCATAATTTTTACTTTTGTGAAAAAAAATCTAATCTTTTCTTGCCGTTAAGCCTTATGTTTAGGTCATATCCACCTCCTTTCCACATCTTGAATATTTTTTGCTAATATTTCAGAGTAACTTTCAAATCGACCAGGCCGATTGACTATACTTGTCAGCTTTTCAAGAATCGTATTCAAATCAGGTACCTTAACTTCCCACGTTTCCTTGACCCATCCGTCGGTCATCAGGACAACAATAGGCGTTGTAACCAACCATTCTTTTGTATTGGCCAGACAGCCGTGAGTACAAAGGCAGTTTTCATCTCCTGTGTCCGGACAGTAAGGCGGAACCTCAATTAGAGTAATTCGCAGAAAGTCTTCGTTACCTTTTATATCGTAGGCCATTTGTTCGTACATCGGAATTGCAGCAACACAGTCAGGGCAATCATGATGATAAAGAAGCATTACCCAGGTACCTTCCTGCAAAGATTTGGCTATGTCAATATGCTCAAGAATCGGCAACTTCCTGCCAACCCAGTTTCCAGGTTCGAGGACTTCGTAAGAAGAGCTGATTTTGGCTGGTTCGTTAAGGGCTAACATTGGTATTGTTATGCCAAGAATTACCAAGCCAATAGTAACGGTTGTTGCAAAACGAGGAATTGAAGGCCAGTCAAATAGCTTTTTACCTTTAGGCCGAAATATAACCAAAGCTATAACAGCGGGAATATCGATAGCGAAAAGCGTTATCCATGGATTTACATGGACAGAGCCGAAACAACCACACGATTCAGCACCGCTAAGGCCTTTATAAAGGGTAATAAATGAAAACAGTGAAAAGCAACTCAGTGCAGCCAGCCATGCAGCTTTCTTGAACAAGCCCGAAAGCAGCCAGATACCAAGTGAAATTTCAAATTCAACTGTAAAAATCAAGAAGGCTCTGTTAGTCCAGATGTCGTTATTGGCTGTGGGCTCAGTCAAAAGCTGCCAACCCTTTAGAACTGCTCCAGTTAATAGCAACACACCTAATAACTTCGGCACAATGTTACTGGTCGATTTCATATTCCACAATCTTTTCTTCAACGGCCTTCATTGTTTCTATATACCCGGCAACGCTGCCAACCGGCTCTTGGCATCTATCATAACAAGATTGCTTCTGCTCGTCGGCGGGGTACAGTAAATTACTTTGACATTTACATGCCGCTGTAACTTCATTTTGCAACAAGGCTAAAACTTCAGTACATTCTTTATCTGTTAAGTCATACTTGGCATTCCTTACAGCGAACCAGATTAATCTTCTTGTCTCGGCTAAGTACTTACTGGCGCGGTATAAATAAATGGGTGTAAGTGGTTCTAATTCTTTTGTTTCATCAAGATAGTCAAGCCATCGCTCAAATGCCTTTAGACCGGTAAAACTATTTCCTGATAATACAGGGTTTTCCAGTGCAGATTTAGCTATTGGAACATTTTCCAGTAACCACCGTTTATCAAAGCCATAATCAGAAGCTGCCCTGAGTAACGAATTTGGATCAATAATAGAAAATCGTGCAGGTGCTACATCTAAACATACAAATTGCCAGATATCACCGGATTGAATCAGAAGCTCCGGATAATCAACTTCAATACCTTCTTTAGCTAATGCTTCTTTTAACTGGAATATCCATGGGAAATTTTGCTTGAACCAGTCTCGTCTCTGCTCGAACCAAGAGTCATAGTCAGTTTCCTCAAGAACGATGGGTTCTTTCTTAAGCGGTGAAAGAAGCTCCCATAGGTCAATATTTGATTCGGCTTGGACGAATAACCGTTCTCCTTTCAAAAATATGTTAACAAAGAATACCCTTTTTAGACAGGAGAACTATATCAACCAAATGTTACCGACTTGTTACCAATTTGTATTATTTGCGATTTTTTTTGACAGCAAGATGATGGCTTATTCGGTACTGGGTCAACTTTATCAGGATGAAATTGTATTAGAGCCTTTAAGTTTCACCATCCTTTGCCCTGCAGGTCGATAATGCCGGAAGGAAAGTTTTCGCATTTAAGGGGGTAATACATTTTGGCACTTGAGACTTCCAGTTTCTTACCTTCGTCAGTGCACAGGAACTTTTGCCCCTGGATTTCGCGCCAGCCGTTGCGGGCGTAGATGTATTTTATTTTCTTATTGGTGAAAAGAAGGCCGAAGTCGAAGTCGTACTTTTTTGCTTCTTCTGCAGCGGCCTGTAGTATTTTATCGCTGAAGCCTTTTCCCCGGTACTCCGGCAGTACACAAACATTGGCAACGCCGGCTACAAGGTATTTGTCGCTGCCTGCTGTGATGGTTCTTTCAACGACAGCCAGATG
Source organism: Sedimentisphaerales bacterium (assembly GCA_016935195.1). GTDB lineage: Bacteria > Planctomycetota > Phycisphaerae > Sedimentisphaerales > Anaerobacaceae > JAFGRL01. The sequence continues at coordinate 6,969 of JAFGRL010000048.1, read as the reverse complement.
GGCACAGACAATATCTTTTTGCTGCAGGATTACGGTATAGAGGGACACGTTGTTACGGTAGGCTCTGGTTTGCAGGAATATATCTTCGATGTCAGGAAAACACCGAGCAAGGCTCTGCTTTATTGCGGTATCGAGTGTTTCATCAATTTGATTTTCTTTCAATATCTGAAGTTTCATATTTTTACCGGGTTTTCTGTTTTCATCCCCTTCCTCACGGTCGGGGCTTGGAATTTGGACTTTTGGCGGCGGCATCAGTAATTGAGATATTCTTTTTTTTGCAGAAAATTTTGGACATAGTCTTTGATTGCATCCTCGAGTAGGGTGGTTGGTTTTTTGTAGCCGGCGTTGCGGAGTTTTGTTATGTCAGCGCAGGTATAGTACTGGTATTGGTTGCGGATTGAATCGGGCATATCCATGTATTCAATATTTGGTTTCTTTCCCATCGCATCAAAGACCGCTTTTACTAAATCGTTCCAGTTGCGGGCTGTTGCCGTGCCGATATTGAACAGGCCATTTACTTTCGGGTTGTCCAGGAAAAACAATGTCATCTCCACTGCATCCTTGATGTAAATAAAATCACGCAACTGCTCGCCGTCCTTATATTCGCTCTTGTGTGATTTAAAAAGGCGGACTTTGCCGGTGGCGTTTATCTGCTCAAATGCCTTAAGAACAAAGCTTCGCATATCAGCCTTGTGGTATTCGTTTGGTCCGAAGACGTTAAAATACTTCAGCCCTGCAATTTTTTTCAAAAGACCATTCTTTTTGGCCCAAAGGTCAAAGAGTTGCTTTGAATAGCCGTACATATTCAAGGGTCTAAGCTGGTGAATTTCCCCTTCATCGTCACTAAAGCCGGCAGAACCATCACCGTAGGTAGCTGCGCTGGAGGCATAGATAAAGCGTGCATTGTTATCAGCTGCCCACCGGGCCAATAGTTTGCTGTATTCATAGTTGTTATTTATAAAGTATGAGGCGTTTGTTTCGGTCGTGCTGGAGCAGGCCCCCAAATGAAGGACCGCCTCAACAGCAGGGGTGAGCTTATTGTCAATAACCAGCCTTAAAAAATCGTCTTTTTCCACATAGTCGGCGAAAGACAGATTCCGCAGGTTTTTCCACTTTTGATCGCAGCCGAGCTCGTCGGCAACCAGAATATCCCGAATGCCTCTGCTGTTCAATGCAGCAATCAGCGCCGAGCCGATAAAGCCGGCCCCACCTGTTACAATTATCATATAAGAACTCCTCTTGGTTAGTCTTTGCAATTTTTTCATAAGGTTAATTTTATATCCTGGGTATGTCAAACATTTAGGTGTTTTTGGCGCATAAAAAAAAGTCGCTCGAATATGAGCGACAGAGAGTTGATGCCTCAAGGCCTTACTAACACATCGCAAGATAAACAGCGATTGTCAGAATCAGAATCCGTCTTTTCGTAATGGTAAACGGCATCCATGTATTGTAATAAAATCTCTTCATCGCTGGTTCGTTCCCACCTCCTCCGAAGCCTGAACAACTCTCATTTTCTTGTATGTATTATAACAGAAAATAATTGTCTTAAGCAAGAAAATTTCCACCGCACCCGTCTTAACTACTTTCTATACAAGGACTTGCGGCAAAATTCCTGTAGATTTTTTTGGAGACCATGCTAATTCAACAGAGCACCAAGAGGATTAAGCAAGTTTGGCAACTGCTTCTTTGACGAGCCTGGCTATTGGCAGGTGATTGGGACACTTGGCTTCGGCAATGCTGTAATCGTTGCCACGTAACCTTTCTCTCATCGAGGCTGGTATTTGAGCAAAAAGTGCTGTGGCTCTCTCTCGCTGTCCATAACTATTGTAATACATCAAATAGCGCATAATCTCACTAATACATGGTGTCTCGGGCAGGGCGGAATTGCAAATGCGAGAGCAGCCTGCGCAATAAGTGTTTCGCGTGACTTCGGCGTATTCCTTTAGTGTTGCCGTATCAGCTTCTGAAAGCTTCTTTTTATCCAATACCGCCTCTATATTCGAAGTCAGGACAGCGACGCTGCTCATCCCTATGCAGAGTGAGCTGAATCTTTCATCTGCGAAGACAGCCTTTGTTTTTGCCTGGCCTTGGGTAAAGCCGCGTTGGATAAAATGTTGAGTAAGTTTTTTGTCCTGTTCAGTTTCGATATTCTTCTGACGGTGCCCCTGCACTTTCATAGCAATAAGGGCGATGCCTGCCTTATGACAGGCATCGATGGCAGCCTGCAATTCGGTATCCTGCATTAATCGGAAATTGTAAGTTGTCATTATAGCATCAATCCAGTCGAGCTTTGAAGCAGCCATTAGACACTGAGCTGTATTTGAATGGTTGGTGAAACCGAAAAACCGTATCAGTTTACGCTTCTTCGCATCTTGTGCCCATTGCTTTATTTCGTCCGTCAACTGGGCAGGATCAGACATAGCATGTACTCCATAATAAAGGTCTATGTAATTTGTATTCATTCTTTTGAAAGAAGTTTGAAGTCTCTCTTCTACTTCGCCTGGTGTTTTAGCCCCTGATGCCTTTGTAGCTATGAATAGTTGCTTGCGCAACTCTGGATTCTTCGACAGGAATTGGCCTATACCAAGCTCACTGTTTCCGTTGCGGTAAACGTGGGCTGTATCCCAATAGGTAAGGCCCGATTGAATAGCTCTTCTTAGAATGATTTGGTCCTGCGGGATATCGAAAGCAGCACCTAAGACCAGAGCCGGCACCTCAATGCCCGTTTTGCCTAATTTTCTTGTTGGTATTTTCTGATGTGTTGGCTTTTGTGGTTTTTTATCTTCTTTTGACCCGGAGCCGATAGGTTTATTAGGCTCTTTTTCTGAGCCAAAAACAGCCTCAACACCCGAAAGTGTCGGAATTAATGCCGAAGCACCTGTTTTCTTGAGAAAACTTCTTCTGTTGATTTTATTTTCTTGTTTTTTCATTTCTTTAGTCCTTGTGATAATTTAGCTGCTCAGGAGAAGTTTTCTGTCTCGGCTTCTTGTTTCGCCTTCAGCAGAGACCCTTATAGCCTTTTTGCCGGATACGGGACATTCGTGCTCACAGACGCCGCAGCCGATGCATTTTTCAATGTCAATATACGGTCTTTGTAATCGTACTTGTATTTTTACTTCTGAGCCGGTTCGAAGGGACTGTTGGAATTCTTTGGTTGAGGAAACATAGATGGTGTCTTTTGTATTTGTGTTGATTTTTACCCGCTGGTCATTTTCATCAGCTATGTAATAATCGCCGGTTGCTAATTCTTCCGGTATCAATTTTCCTTCGAGTATCTGTATGCTTGCATTTTGAATTTTCTTTACCGTAACGATTCCGTCTCTGACTGTCTCGAAGCACTTTTGGACATAGATTGCTTTTGGGCTTACGGGACAATTTTCCTCGCATACTATACAGGGCTTATTCATAGCCCAGGGCAGGCATCGATTGCGGTCGATAAAAGCAGTGCCGATTTTGATGGGCCCTTTTGATGTAAATTCGTCTTCCCCAAGTTTTTCGCTGAGCGTTACAGGTCTTATTGCTGCAGTTGGGCAGACGTGCCCACAGGCCGTACAATTTAGCTGACAACCGCTTGAACCTATTCGGTTGTTTAATTGAGGAGTCCATAGATTTTCCAGACCCCCTTGAATACCCGCAGGCTGTATAACATTAGTCGGACATATCCGCATACATTGGCCGCATTTAATGCATCTTTTTAGAAATTCATCTTCCGGTAGTGCGCCCGGTGGCCGGATGACTTTATTATACCAGTTCGAACCTAATTTTCCACTTAATCTTACTGCAGGCACCGCAAGAATTCCACCTAAAAGCGACAGAACAAAACCACGCCGGGAAATGTCTGGTTTGGTTTCCCCAGCTGCAGAAGGGCTTGTCTGATAACTTATCACTTCATCAGGGCAGATTTCTCTGCAATTAAAACAGAGAACACATTCGCCGATTTTTATATTGCCGGACGGGTTACAAGCACCTTCGCACCACTGCTGGCAGTTTTTGCAGTCCCGACAGGGGCTTTGCTTCTTGCCAATCCTCCAAATAGAGAACCTGCTTAGAATTGCAAAGAGGGCACCGAGTGGACAGATGAATCTGCAGTAGAACCTTGGAATGACAAGGTTCAGCAGGATGATTGTAATAAATATAGCAAATACCAACCAACCTAACTCATAGAATCTGTCATCTACTGATAGGAAATTAGCCGACCTATCGGCAATGGGCAGCAGCACCAGGTTAAACGAGCGTGTTATCAAAGCTATCGGGTCGAGCAGGCCAGTTTGGAGGCTCACAGCGATAGATGGAAATGCACATAATGCCAAAAAGGATATTAAGATATAGTATTTTATTTGCTGCGCATTTCGATACTCGTTGACCTGTAGCTTTTGTTTGGCAGTCCTTTGGCGATTACCCAGGAAACCCACAAAGTGATTCACCGAACCTAAGGGGCAGACCCAACTACAAAAGAATCGGCCAAATATTATTGTGAGTATTATGGTTACAAGAGCCCACAGCAAAGGCCAGTAAAGAGTGTGGGTAGTTAATATGGTTGCTATTGCAATTAGCGGATCCAATTGCAAAAACCAGTTGATGGGCCAGCCTCGCAACTGCCAGAATCTCTCGCCAACCGTGCTGACTATGCAGAACCAGATAAATAACAGGAAAAAGAATGTTTGGCTGATTCGTCTTGTTTGTACGATTTTCATTTCTAAAGTTTTAGGTTAAGTTTGCAATTATCGGTTTCAAAGATTCGTAGTCAGTTGTGCCTGCGCCGCACTTTTCGGCCTTTGCAAGATAGGGCAAATTAGTTATTTTCAGCCCTAACAGATTACAGGCATAGGAGTCTGCAGCTACCATATCACAGCTTGCAATTATGGTGTTCTTTCTTCTTAGGTCAGAAATCGAACCTCCGGTTGGGCCATTGGTAACCATCACTTCAGTTCCATCGAGTATGACAAGAGTAGGTTTAACCATTATGGCTAACTCTGCAATTATTGTGTTTATATCCTGGTGAAAAATATTTCGACGCCCGCCCAACAGGCCATACCAGTTTTTCATAGACATTGATGCACCTGCTCGGTGATGGCTTTTGACCGGCGATATGCCGATAAGTTTATCTGCCTTTTCAAGCGGCTCAAATAAAATAGGCCAGTTTTTGATTAGTTTGGCCTGCGGTATGGAAGTTTGTCTGAAAAAATGATTTTTTGGTAGTATGACTTTGGCCCCTGACTGAGTTGCTGCCTTGCCGATACCGCTTAAAGTAAAGCAGCTTGCGGGGTCGTTTATGGGATTATCTGTTACATAGACTTGTTTTGCCATTGCTTTGTTGTAACATAATCTCACCATCTCAGCTACGAGTTCAGGAGCAGTGGTAGCTCCAATTATTGGTGGTGATGCAAAGGCGACGTTGGGTTTTATTGCGACAGTCTCCCCGGGTCCGACAAACCTTTCGATTCCGCCGAGCAAATCCAAAGCTTTTCTAAGGGATTTGACGCGGCTGGGGCCTTTGATAATACTGATTGTTTGGCCGGTCTTTTGTTTTGTAGAGAAGTTCTGTAAAGTAACAAGCTGTTCCTCTGTGCCGCCTGCTGACGGCCCTTTTTTATCATAGAGCACAGAAGCGATAAAACCAGCAGAAGCTACTGATATGCCTGCCTTGGCTGTGCATATCAAAAATTGTCTTCGCTGAAGGTTTTTTGCGTTTTGTTCAGTCATTATTTTTTGTTGAAATTATTTGTCTTAGCCGGTCAATCATTTTTATCGCAAGCTTTTCTGCCGCGTTTTGATTTTCAGCTTCGTGGATCCCGCCAACATACTGGCCTGATACGAATATTAATTCTGTGCTCCCATAGAGGTCAAGGACTTCAAATGGATATTCTTTGAGATTTGTTTTCACAGTGGTGGCTTCGTTTTCTATAAGGAAGTCGCGATACTTACTGGCGGTCTCTTTGGCGTCATTTGGATTGCTGCAGTTTGTAAGAAATGCGGTAATCGGGCCTGGGTCAGTTTGGTATCTGGCGGTATAAACGTTTGAAAGTCCTTCAAAACCGAAGGCATTGATTAGATAAAGTTTGAAGCTGTCCGGGACTAAAGTTGCTTTGGGAAACAGGTTCAATTCTGCTATCTCTATAGTTTCTTCCTGCGGCAGAGTTTCTTTTATTTCTTTGAGTACCTGCATCATAGCGTCAAATAGTTCGGCCGATTGTGAGGAGCCGATAAGCTCGATGTAATATTGTCCCAGGACCAGGTAAAGGGCGTTAGCGGTTTTGTAACTGAACCTTATATTGCTAAGGGTTTGAGCATCAGGCCTTTTCTGCCTGCTGTAAACAGAAAAGGCATTTCTAATATCGCCCATTTCATAGAGAAAAAGCTCAAACCACAGGTTTTCGTCCTCCTTATAGGTAAATATCGCTGTAGTTAGCTTCTCAAATCCTGACTCTACGTATAAGGGCGCTTTGCCGTTAATTTTTTCATAGAGGTTGTCAGCGTTATAGTATTTTGGTTCCGAAAGAATTGTAAAATCGGGCGGTGGCAGAGAACTTAACTTGAACGGAGTTTCGATTTCCGATTTTAGATTATTGATTTTTCGTTCGACGGCTGTTTCTATACCGAATCGGCTCATATCATAATTGAGTTGCTTTACGAATATCCCAACCCCAATAAGAAAAAGAATTGCTAACAGGCAAATACTTATTGCAGATTCGAGAGGTCTTGCTCGGCGCCGAATCAAACCCATAGCCAGCTCCAGTGATAGCAATCGGGTCCCCCATTTTGTCATATTTTACAAAAATGGGACTTTACTTGACTATACAACTTGAAAAGATTATAATTTTTGTTGACGTTTTTGTCAACACTACCGGATTTAGCAGATCATTACTTATTGACCAAGCTGCACATACGGTATTATTATAATACCGCTGAAGAAAGAAGGAGACTGAAATGACTGAATATATGCAATATATCTTGGGTTGGGGGGGGATT
>JAFGRL010000047.1 GCA_016935195.1 Sedimentisphaerales bacterium | reverse complement strand
CTCATCATCTGCGCCGAGTGATACGAGCAGATCGAATACTTCATTAACGACATCGTCCGGCCTGCTGTTTTCGCGGTCTACCTTATTTATGACCACTACCGGTTTTAGTTTGTGTTCGAGGGCTTTGGTCAACACAAATCTTGTTTGCGGCATTGGGCCTTCAAATGCATCTACCAAGACTAATACGCCATCTGCCATTTTTAAAACTCGTTCGACCTCGCCGCCAAAATCGGCATGACCTGGCGTGTCGATCAGATTGATCTTATATTCATCGCCGTTTGAATCCGTATAGTAAATTGCGCAGTTTTTACTTAAAATTGTTATACCCCGCTCGCGTTCCAGCGGATTCGAATCCATAATTAATCCGTGCTCGCTGCCGGCAAGCTTGTCGAGATCCTCCTGCCGAAACATTCCCGACTGGTACAGAAGCTGATCTACCAGCGTTGTTTTGCCATGATCGACATGGGCGATTATTGCTACATTACGAATATAATCCGAATACATAACAAACTTTCAATTAGGGCATATTAAGATAAAAAAACAAACAACTATTCAAGATTTGCTCGGTTCTCCCGATGTAAACCAGGCATTTTACCCTTATTTTCAGGGCTGTCAATACAAAACCATAACGCCCGAAAACACTCCGAACTTTGTTACAAGGCTGGCAGCTTTTATGGTAGACTTAGGCTGTAAATAAAGTGTCTTGTTCAGACATGGAAAATGTTTATATTATCAAGTCAGGGAATTATCGCATAGGATACCAAGTTAAAAGAAAAAAACTGTTTGTCTTAGTTATTAGTATTGGCCACAGAAAAGACTTTTATCTATATTTTGAACGTTAAACACACAATGTGTATGATACTTCTTAATTATCAATAATGCAGGAACAAAGAGGCAAAAAAAAGGACTGTGCCCTTGCGTTTTGAACTGAGCGACAATCTTACCGACTCTCAGATTAAATCCGGGCTGAGCAGCCTTGTAAAGGACGGCATCGCATCGCAGTCAATGGGTATTCTGACCGGCGGAGCTTTTCTGGTTGCTTTTGCCATTAAACTCGGTGCACCCAATCTTGTTGTGGGTCTGCTTGCAGCCATAGGCCCTCTGGCTCAACTGCTTCAGCTTCCTTCCATTTTCCTTGTCGAAAAGATACGCAACAGAAGGGCTATCTGTTTTGTTACCGCCTTTTTAAGCAGGTCCTGCTGGCTCTTGATTGCACTTATTCCTTTTCTATTCGCAGAAAGTGCAGGCCTTGCCATCCTTTTGATATCTATAGCTGCCTCTTCAGCCTTCGGAGCTGTTTCAGGCTGCAGTTGGAACTCCTGGATGCGGGACCTAATTCCGGAAAAAATTCTCGGCTCGTTTTTTGCAAAGAGAATGCGAATAGCCACAGGAATCGGCATTGTTTTGAGTTTATTTGCTGCTTTATATTTAGACTTTTGGAAGAAATACTTTACCGAGTATGAGATTCAGGGATATTCAATCCTGTTTTTTATCGGCTTTGGAATCGGCCTTGTCGGGCTGTATTTTCTCGCAAGCATACCAGAGAAGCGTATGGCCGTATCCGAGAGCAAACCACAAATCCTTATATTGCTCGCTCAGCCCTTCAGGGATGAAAACTTCCGAAAGCTCATAGCATTTCTGTGTTCGTGGAATTTTGCAGTTAATCTGGCTGGGCCTTTTTTTATGGTCTATATGCTCAAGAGACTCAGATTGAGTATGTCCGTTATAATCGGGCTTTCCATCGTCAGTCAGGTAATGAATTTTGCATTTTTGCGGATATGGGGCAGGTTTACCGACCGCTTCAGCAACAAATCGGTATTAGCAATATGCGGCCCTTTGTTTATCATATCTATTTTCGCATGGACCTTTACCACTATGCCGGAAAGATATATGCTGACTATACCTTTGTTGATTATCATACACATAATTATGGGCCTTTCCTCTGCCGGTGTCTCATTGGCGTCGGGGAATATCAGCCTGAAGCTGGCTCCAAAGGGTCAGGCCACCGTCTATCTCGCTGCAAACACAGTCGTTAATTCCATAGCCGCAGGTATTGCGCCGATTCTGGGCGGCAAGTTTGCGGACTTTTTCTCAGGCAGAGAGCTGGTATGGACATTGAAGTACACAAGCCCCACCGGCCAGTTTAGTCTGCCGACTTTGAATTTGCAGCAGTGGGACTTCTTTTTCTTTCTGGCATTTCTTATTGGGTTATATTCGCTTCATCGCCTGGCAATGGTAAAAGAGGCCGGCGAAGTTGAGGAAAGGATTGTTGTTAATGAACTTTTCACGGAAGTCAGAGCTCAGGTGCGAACACTTTCTTCTGTCGAGGGACTGCGGCAAATGGTCAGCTTCCCGTTGTCATTAGTTAAGGATTTGACAGTTAAGAAAAGGACAAATCGAAATGGCTAAAATCAAAAAGAGACATTCTGCCAAAGCAGGTCTGCCGCCCGGCACTTTAGTTTATTTAGGTGAAGAAAAAATGCAGCCGCCAAGAATTACGGTTATTGATTATGACCAGAACACGTTCACGGAAAAGGAGCTTTCAAAAGTCCAGCAATGCTTTGAGTTCAAGGACTCCCCGACGGTCAGCTGGATAAATATCGACGGCATCCACGAGGTCAGGTTGGTTGAAGAGATTGGAGAACGATTCGGGCTGCACAGCCTTGTGCTCGAAGACATCTTAAATACAGCTCAAAGGCCCAAGCTCGAAGATTTTGATGATCATATTTTTATTGTGCTTAAAATGTTAACCTACGACGAAGAAAATACAACTACTCAGGCTGAGCAGGTGAGCCTGGTGCTTGGCCGAAATTTCGTCATCTCTTTTCAGGAAAGACCCGGCGATGTTTTTGAGCAGATTCGCGAAAGAATTCGAAACGCAAAGGGGCGTATAAGGAAAATGTCCTCCGATTACCTGGCCTACTCATTGATAGATGCAATAGTGGATAATTATTATCTAATTCTTGAAAAATGTGCAGACAGGATTGAAACTCTTGAAGAGCAGCTTGTAACTGAGCCGGATGAGAAAACTCTGCACCAGATACACAAATTAAAAAGGGAATTTATTTACCTTCGCAAATCAGTCTGGCCATTGCGGGAGGTTATAAATTTGCTGCAAAGAAGCGAGTCCGGACTTATCAACAAATCGACAGGTATATATCTGCGTGATGTCTATGACCACACGATACAGATAATAGATACCGTTGAGACCCTGCGCGATATGGTTTCCGGTATGCTTGATATATATCTGTCAAGTATCAGCAACAGAATGAACTCCGTTATGAAGGTTCTTACTATAATAGCTACCATCTTTATTCCGTTGAGCTTCCTGACAGGTGTTTATGGTATGAATTTCGAGAATATGCCGGAACTGCGCCTGCGCTGGACCTATCCTGTAGGTTTCTGGCTGATTATAGTCGTTGTGGTGGGGCTGATGTTGGTATATTTTCGAAGAAAAAAATGGTTGTAGAGATATTGAATTAGTTCAGACAAGGAGATAGCATTATGAATCTGGTCCTTTTTATCACCGTGCTGGTTATATCCTTTATTGTGGTCAGAATCGGAGCCATTGCATTTCAGTTAACCGGCCTTGAGTGGTCGCTGGCTAAATTTCAGGCCTTGTCATGTTTTACATCAACAGGCTTTACCACCAAAGAAGCTGAGCTGATAACCTCAAATCCCCAAAGACGCAAAATTGCTTCGGTGCTAATCGTCCTGGGCCATGCAGGCCTTGTTACTTTGATTGCGACCTTTGCCAATTCCTTAAGGCCTCCACCAACCAAGGCGCCTTTTGTCTCGGATTTCATTAAACCTGGGTATGTACCTTTTATAAACCTGGTGATAATCGTTACGGCAGTTTACATTGTTTACAAGATTTTTACCCGCACACGGTTTGCCCGCCGGATAACAACCTTCTTAAGACGGCGTCTTGTGCGAAGAGGGCTCATCCAGACGGTCGATTTCGAGGAGCTCGCAGTTGCCACCGGCGGCTACGGGCTTTCCAAAATAAGCGTTTCTGCCGAAAGCAAATTACTTGACAAGACCCTTAACCAGTCTCGGCTAAGACAACAGGACATAACTGTCCTGGCAATTGAAAGCGACGACAACATTACTCCAAATCCTCCGGCCGATACTATTATTAAGCTTGGTGACAACCTTATATGTTTCGGCAGACTGGATGAAATTAAGAAGAAAGTATGCCAAACGAAACAAACAATACCTTAGTGATTTCACAAAAGTTCAACTCAATATTGATTGTGCTTAAATATTTTAAATCATAAAATCCCTGCCTATACGCCCGTCGGCAAAACAATTCTTGAAAAGAAACAGATAAATTGTAAAATTCCAGCAACAGGTATCGGGAACGTATAACAAAAGGGAAAAAAAGACCATAAGAAGTGTTAGTGGAAAGCTGTGGTGTAAAAGTATGTCTATGAAAAGCCTAAAAGATAGTTTGGAAAAAGGGTCTGATTTTGTCGTGGTTGCGGAGCTAACGGGTGGGCCTGGTTTTGATTTTAGTCCAATTGAGAAATTTCTTCTGGCCTACAGACAGGCGGACAGCTCAGCGATTCCGGCAGGATTTGATTTTGTCGGTATCACTTTGCCACAGAATCCCGGGGGGGCGGCGAACATTGAGCCTGCAGATATATTGAGCAGGCTGAGGGCAAAGGAGCTGGACGATGGGCTGGAAGTGATGCCACATATTTCATGCAAAGACCAGAATGTCGATTCAATAATCGGCTCGCTGGTGGATTTTCGAGCGGCCGGCCTCGAGTGCATATTTGCGCTGACCGGAGATAAGCCGTTAAAGGCAAAAGGGGTGTTTGAACTGGATTCGATAGGGCTTCTGGATTTGATAAGGGATGTGAATAACGAGTCATATGCAAAAGCCAAACCCGGGCAGTTGAATAATGTTCATCAGTTCTATTCGTGTGCTGCGGTTTCTCCGTTTAAGTACACCGAGCCTTCCCAGATGCAGCAGTACTATAAGATGGAAAAGAAGATAAGCTGCGGTGCGAGATTTTTTATTACCCAGGTCGGCTGGGACTGGAAAAAGTCGCTTGAGCTTATAAGATACCTAAAAGAAAATAAACTCGATGTTCCCGTCATAGGAAATGTCTATCTTTTGAGCACTATTACACCTGCGCCGCGACTGATGCACGATATCAAGCTGCCGGGCTGTTTTGTCAGCGATGAGCTGTTCGCCAAGGTCTGTTCTGAGAGTGTTGATGAGCATATCGAACGTGCCGCTCAGCAGGTTGCAATGTACAGGACGATGGGTTTTGCCGGTGTCGATGTCGGCGGTGTTGCCAGCTTTGAAGTGTTTTCGAGAATATTGTCCAGGGCTGCGGAAATTGGCAACGGCTGGGAGCAATTCAAAGACAACCTGTCTTGGCCTGCGAAGAATCCGTTTTATTTATATAATCAGCAGGGACATAGAGTTGCTCTTGGTAATACCCGCAGGAAGTTTAAGCAGAGGTTCTTTGACTTTATGCACAGGGCAGTTCTTGACCCTGACTATAGAGGTTTTCATATATTTAAGAAATTAATGTCAGTTTTGGGCACAAAGAAAGGAAGCGGTTGTGTTTATAAGCTGTTCAATGCCTCGGAGAAGGCGTTTAAGTATCTGATGTTTGACTGCCAGGAGTGCGGGGACTGTTACCTGCCGGAAAATTTCAGCCTTTGCACTATAGGTGGCTGTGAGAAGGGTATGGATAACGCTCCCTGTGGTGATTCGACTGTGGACGGCAAATGCGGCAACAACCTCGAGCGGGTTTGTATCGGCGAATTGATTTACCAAGCCGCTTCAGCGGAAAAAGGTGGGCAGCAGAAGCTCCGTGCGACAATAAATAAGCCGAGAAAACACGAACTGGAGCATACCTCTTCAATTTTGAACTATTTGTTTGGGAAAGACCACACAATGAAAAATGCACTGATTTCAATCGGAGAATCGATTCATGCTTCGATACCGAAGACAGGCAAGATAATGAAAGCCCTTGCATCGCTTGGCCCTGATGCTTATTCAAAAACGAGCGGGCCGTTGAACTATATAAAAGCGATGATTGAATCGCAGGCATTAGATGGTGCGGACTATATTGCTGTGAATCTGGATGACTTCGCAGAGGATAACCCGCAGGTTGCGGTTGAAATGATGCGCCAATACGTCAGTCTGGTTCGCAAGTGGAGCCGAGGGATACCTGTTTGTATCGACAGCAGCAATGATGAAGTTCTGATTGCCGGGCTCAAGCAGTGGTATGACACAACAGAGCAGGTAAAACAGCCGCTGCTGAACTCTATAAAGGTCTATACGATGGACCACATACTGCCTTTGAAGAAGGATTATGATTATGCGTTCATTGGCTTGTTGATAAGCCAGGGCAAACCTACAGGCCCGGGTGGGTCTCATTCTGTCGATGAGCTATACTCGCTGGCAAAACAGATGTTTACCGAGGCCGTGGGCAGCTATGGTTTCAAGCCGGAAGAGATATTCTTTGACTCGACGGTTTTTCCGCTGGCGATAGATATGCCTATGGAGCCGAATGTCCCCGGCTACACATACCGTGCATTTGAGACAATAAAAAAAATCAAGAGCGACCCACAGCTCAAGGGTGCGCACTGCTCGTTAGGTATCAGCAATTCGGTTCGTGATTTGCCGGGCCGAAGAATCGGTGTCTGCAGGGCGTATGTTGCCAGGGCGATGGAGTATGGCCTCGATACCGGAATAGTAAACGTTGCTCACCATTACGGAATGACTGAGCCTGACCCGAAACTGCTGGAGCTGGTCGATGCCTATACAAAGATGGATGGCTCTGCCGAGGCAATGAATAGAGCAGTAACGCTTATGAGCAAATTCTGCCAAGAGAACCGAAAGAGCATGTGAG
>JAFGRL010000046.1 GCA_016935195.1 Sedimentisphaerales bacterium | reverse complement strand
ATATTATCCCATCGCTGAGAGGTGTACTTGCATGATGATTTATATTTTATGACCATTTAGCGCTCAATTTTATTTGTAAAAGATTAATAATCGCCTGCCTTTCATAACAGGTAAGCCAGAAGTCACGAGGGTTCCAGGCATTGTGCTCGTTGACCTTGCCGTAACGGCCCTGCCAATTGTAAAACTTGCTCCGTGATATTCCGATCCAGTTCACCATTTTTATCGCTTTAATCTGGGTTTTATCCGACCAGTAACGCACATAATCAACTACCTCATCACGAACGTCAGGCTCAGCCCGGGATTTGTTCAAACCTCGCCAAGACTTTTTTTAAGCGCACCTGAGATGCCATTATCTCAGCGATAACTTCATCTTTGTTAGCCAGCTTAGCCTGTAATTTCGAGATTTTATTCTCTAAAGTTTTAGAATGCCTGTCCTTACGTCCATTTCCTTTCGTTTGAAATACATACTAACTAAAATTCAGGAAATGTCCAATTCCGACTGAAGCATTACAATATCTCGTAAAAGGTGATGTCAATACGGCTTGCCTGTTTATACATAAGTCCGTTCGGTTGTTAATCTCCGATATAGACCTTGACTTGATGTGATTGTGCTTTGGTTGGGGCTGGAATGATATTCTGGTCTGGTTTTTTGTCATCCAGTTCGATTGTGATACCGGTAAGCCCTGAATCTCTCACATATTCGAAATTATACGTCGAGCCCCGCCATTTTCTTTGGACGAAAGCATGATTCCAACAAGAAGGGAAACACGGCTTTATTTCCAGGCCGTCAAGGGTTTGGTGAATTCCGAAAAAGCCTTCGAGAACATCTATGTATAGCGTCGCCAGTGAGCCTGTACTGATAATGCTGCTGGTCAGGCCCGGCCTTGTTGAGTGTGGTCCGTGCCAGAAATTTGGAAGCCAAAGAGGAATAGCAGTAGTTTTGCTGGTGCAGTCTGGTTCGCGTAGAGGCAGAACCTGCTTAATTATTTTCAGTGCCTCATCTGGGCGGCCGGCAGCGATTTCTGCTGTTGCCAGCATTGTGGCTGCGTGTGCATAATGAGAACCGTTCTCTGCTGTGCCCGGCTGTTTGAATGTTACTCTTCCGAGTTCCGGCCTTCCTTTTAAGAAAGGAGGGCCGTAGAGAATAGTACTGTCATCTGTCTTTAGATGCTCATCGATAGCTTTTAGCACTAATGGAAGTCTTTCCTTCGGCACGATTCCGCTGATTATCGGCCAGGCCTGCATCATCAGGCTGACATTAGCATCCGGGTCATCGGCTGTACAAAAACGTATGCCCTTGTCTGTAATACCGCGGATATACCACTTGCCGTCCCAGGCGTGTTCGTTAACCACCTTAGCTAAACTTTGGGCTGTTTTCTGGAATTGCTCCGCGACATTTTCATAGCCAAGCCTGATGAGCAGCGGATTGAAATACTTTATAGCAACGATAAGGGCAACACTTGTCCACGGTGACTGGCCTATCCCACTTTTGCCAACTTCGTTTAAGGGGTCGCACCAGTCACCGTCCAGCATTAGTATCATACCATGCGGACCTGTATGTTCGGTTACCCAGCGTATTCCATTGATAAGGCACTCGGCAATAGTAGCTTGTCTGGTTCCTTCGGCATATCTCACTTTTTTGCGGAAAAACTCAAGGTCTCCGGTCTCGGCTGCATAATGCCCTGCAACAATGCCTGCCCAGGCAGCTGTGTCATTCTGGCGTGCTTTGAGCCAGAATGCTGCATAATCGGCGGTGAATGCCTTTGGGACGCGGACTGATGCATTTGGCAGGAAACCATCAGGTTTTGCAATACTGCAGAGCTGCTCTATGTAATATCTTGCCCAATGCGAATCAAATGGGAGCCATCCCCACGAATCCAGCATGTTGTTTCGCCAATTGTTCCCGCTGCCCGCTCGGCCGCATATCACTTGTCTGTGAAGTTGAACTTTGCTCCAGATGTTGAGGAAGTAATTTAGGATTGTATCTTCAGTTTTAATTGGGCAATCGCCAATAAGCTGCTCGAAAAATCTTTCATTGCTTCTCAACATATTCTCGAATTGACCTTCGGCAAGAACAGACCTGGCGAGCGTTTCGGCCTCTTCTAAATCTTCCGCAAGGCCGAAACCATAATTGATAGTCAACTCTTCACCGGCATCCAGGACAATATCATGTTGCAAAGCCTGCACCAGCCTGGTAGCGTGTGCATTAACGTTAGCTAATGTACCTCGATTCCAGAGCTGTGCTTCACTTCTCGGCACGTCAGCATCAAAAAGCGATTCCAAGTCGCCGCAAAATGAGTTTGGTTTGCGGTCTGAGACATAAAAGCCTGCATATTTATATCTAACGGTAGCGAAATAGCATCGCCGAACGAGCACTGCGCCAATATCCTCTATAAATCGCGACTTTTCTAACTGATTGTTATTATGAATGCCCTGCAAATCCACATCGTAATAACCTATCAGCGAAAAGCGGCGTTTCTTATCAGTGGTATTTTCAAGTTGCAGTTGATTAACCTCCACGTGTTGATCCGGCGCCACCGCTACAGTCAGTTGGCTGACAATGCCTTTGTGTCGTACTGTGAAAACGGAGCGTCCGGGGCGATGCTCACAGCGGTATGATTTGGGCTTAACCGGTGCGTCGCCGGCATTAAGGGACCAGCACTGCCCCGAATCCATATCTCGCAGGCAATAATTTCTGCCATGACTTACCGTGTTTGCTTCCGGAGATATATAGTATGCCCGCCCTTTTGCCCTTTGCGTAAGCATTACATGAAATTTTCCGTCCCGACTATACAGATAGTTTTCCCAGGGTCGGGGGGTATTTGGGTTCTCGATGGCATAACACATTCCTTCTTCTTCGAATCTGCCCCATTTGCTTTCAAAACTCATGCTCTGACCCTTTCAAAGTTCTTTCTCGCTCGATTTTCCAGGAATCCGGCACTGTTGTCTTCCCTTCTAACCTTTCAGGATACTTTTCGCAAAGCTTGAATTCTAACTATTCACAGTCCCTCATATCGCCAGCATTGCATAACCGTCGCAAACCGAAATAAACGTGCCCGTAATAAAGCCGGCCAAGTCCGATGCAAGAAATGCCACTACTATAGTGTTTCGTAAATACATCAACTATGGGATAAACTATAAAACCGGGGCATCCGAGCTTATGAATTCTTCGATTTGAGCAGGTTCTGACAAAACAACAAATTCAAGTTCGTAACTTCGGCTTTGTCCGGGCTCGAGGTAAATGAGTTCTTTTAGCTCTTTGGCTTTTTTCTGCCCGATAGGTGCATTGGTGCCAGGCTCTAAGGCGGTAACGTAATCTCCAAAACCCCAATGCTGCCAGTTTGTTAACACAGGTAGTTGTTGCTTTTTGTATTTCATAATTAATGCAAGGTTTATTTTCAAATTGGCGATGCCTACCGTACATATACCATCGTCATCTGCTGTAACATCTATGCAGGCGCAGGCTTCGCCGGGGCCTCTGTGGCTTTCCATAGGCTTTTGGCATTTACGGAAATTGAATTTGTCGTTGAAAACCGCATTATCCATATCCCTGCCGAACGGTTTCCATTTTCCGCTCCAGACGATGTCAGCACCCTCATCGACAAGGGGCCAGCCGAAGTTGCAGTGGTACAATATCATATGGGGCCAGGCGGTGCTTCCATAATTCGTCACTACGTCAAAAAGCCGAATTGAAGCCTGTCCTATCCTGGCTGATATGGTTCTTTTTAATTCAAGGTTTGGCCCAAAAACTCCTGACTGTTTTACTACGCCTGTTATGCTCATGTCCGGTTTATTATTTGCAGGGTCAGGCTGTTTAACCGACTCAACTGTTGCCGGAAGATTGCTGATGCGTCCGTGTAAACCGCGATGCTCCTGGTCATCGCTTTCGGGTGCACCGATATGGGCAAGGCCGCAGGTTGCCAGCAAGCCACCGGTGAAAGAATACAGCCATTCAAGACCTTGATTTGCGTCCGGTTTCGGCGCTGTAACTCCAATGTGACTTAACCAGGCCAAGCTGTGCTGGTTAAAGAACGCTTCTGCAATGTCCATTGCCCTGTCGATGACGACTTTGTATCTAAGTCCACTGCCGGTGTTTACCCAGGCAATTCTCACACCTTTTGCAGAGCCTTCGGTCAGGACAGACTGTTCAATCCCACCGAGCTGTGCGGGATTGCAAATCTGATTATGCCAGACTTTGTTATTTGTGGTACTATCCATAATGCATTTCTCCGGTTCACATTTAATAACGGCTCACGTTGAATATATAAATTTGATATTCTTTTGCTATGGCCCTTCAAAGATTATATCCGACAGCTCAAGCACAGGGCAATCAAATATGTTCGATTTCTTTCTTTTTGCTTATATTTATGCAAATCCTGCACCGGCTCAGGAGATTTTGATTGTTTCTCGAGCCTGTCTTTGCTATATTACCTTTTTTTGTACAATATCCCGATTATGAGATTGCCGAGCCCATTAGGAGCTCGCAGGACAGCAATTGAGCGGTTATGCTCTGTGAACGGTTTTGTCTATTTTTTACAGTTGAGATGGAAGGGATTGTATTTATGGACTTTTGCATTGAGGATACCCGAAAGAAACAGCCTCCAAAAGTAAAAGAACTTATAGATGATGGCCTTATCAGCCTGGAGCAGGTGTTCGACTGGCTGAGGTCAATTTATGAGATTCGCTTTTTTGAGGAAAAGGTATTTGAGCTTTTGGGTCAGAATATCATAAAAGGTGCATCGCATCTTTACGCCGGCGAAGAAGCTGTAGCAGTAGGAGCAATTGCAGCAATCGAACGTGGAGATGTGATTGCCTCGACACACCGCGGCCACGGGCACTGCGGTGCCATTGGCAATAAATATGCCGACACCTACCAGGACCGCCAGAACCACTGGAACCGGATGATGGCAGAGCTGATGGGCAGGGAAACCGGCTATTGCAGGGGCAGAGGCGGCTCTATGCACATAGCCGACGTTGAGAAATGCAATAATCTTGGCTCAACCGGCATTGTCGGCGGCAATCAGGCACCGGCAGTTGGAGCGGCACTGGCTGAAAAGTTCAAAAAATCCGGCAAAGTCGCTGTAGTATTCTTCGGCGACGGCTCGACCAATTGCGGAAGCTTTCACGAGTCAATGAACATGGCATCGACTTTGAAGGTTCCGCTGGTAGCAATAGTAGAGAATAATCTTTACGGTATGAGCGTGCCGTTTTCAGGCAGTGAAGTGGCCGGCACAAAAAAAGCAAGCAATATCACCGATATTGCCCAGCGCTGCTATGCCTATAACATTCCGGCAATGATTATGGATGGCCAGGATGTATTTGCTGTTTACCAGGCCGTGAGCTCGGCGATAAAGCTGGCCAGGGCAGATAACCAGATGACACTTATTGAGGCCAAGACATATCGCTGGTATGGTCATAGCCGAAGCGACCCAAAAGCTTACCGCACAAAAGACGAGGAAAAAACCTGGCATGAGCGTGACCCGATAGTTGTCTTAAGAAAGAAACTTTTATCTGAATCACTCTGCACAGAGCAGCAACTTGACCAGATAAAGCAAAAGGCAATTAACACTATCGAGGATGCAACGAAATTTGGCCTTGATAGTCCCTGGCCCGACGCATCTGATTTAACAAAAGATGTCTATGTCTCTGAAACCTATGATACCAAACTAGTAGAACAGGAAAGAAAGTTATCCTCTAAGGCCTTGGAGGCAACTGTCGCATTTGAAGCCGCTATGCAGGCTTCAACTGCTAAAACCAAGAAAGAAAAGACCCAGCAGTGCAAGGGCAAAATTAAACAAGAATTCGCCATGGACGTAATGACTATGGCTCAGGCCATCTCTGCTGCTCAGGCTGAAGAACTCAAAAGAGACGACAGGGTATTCGTAATTGGAGAGGACGTGGGCCTGTACGGCGGAGCCTATCAGGCAACAAAAGGACTATCTGCAGAGTTTGGCACCGACAGGGTAATTGATACAGCGATTTCTGAAGCGGCCATTGCCGGCACTGCAGTAGGAGCTGCTCTTAGGGCAATGCGCCCCATTGCCGAGATTATGTATGTGGATTTCGTAACAATAGCAATGGACCAGCTTGTCCACGTCGGGGCCTACAATAGATATATGTTTGGCGGAAAGGCAAAGGTTCCTATGGTCCTTCGTACCGAAGGAGGTGTCGGCAGGTGCATTGCTGCCCATCACTCCGAATCATTGGAAGCCTGGCTTATGCATTCGCCGGGTCTTTATGTGGTTATGCCATCGACTCCGTACGATGCAAAAGGACTTCTTAAAGCTGCTATTCGAAGTGATAATCCGGTAGTTTTTATAGAGCACAAAGCCACATACGGCCAGCCTGGTGCTGTTCCACCAGGTGATTATATAGTCCCCCTTGGTGTAGCAGATATCAAGAAACACGGAAAGGATGCGACTATTGTCAGTTACAGCAGGATGGCGATGTGGTCTTTGCAGGCCGCAAAGATTTTAGCCGACGAACATAACATTGACGCAGAAGTTATTGACGTGCGAACGCTCAAGCCGCTGGACATTGATACAATTGCTCAATCAGTTCGCAAGACCGGCAGGCTCGTAACAGTCAGCGAGGGATTCAGCACATGCGGTGCAGGCAGGGAAATTACCGGCCAATTGATGGAGTACAAGTTCGAGGACGGCTCGCTGGGTTTTGACTACCTCGATGGGCCGCCTATAAATTTGGCAGCGGCTGATGTGCCTCCGCCAATGAGTGAACCTTTGGAGACGGCAAGTATCCCGAGTGTTGAAAAAATCGTACAGGCAGTAAGAAGTCTGGTTTAACCAATACTTTATATTTCAAGGATTATTTTTGAAAAAGGATAAGCTATATGGCTACGGAAGTTAGACTACCACAACTCGGCCAGACAATGGAAGAAGGCACTATTGTAGGCTGTAACATTGCCGTGGGCGACGAAGTCAAAAAGGGCGATGTTATCTTCGAAATTGAAACCGACAAGGCAACGCTGGAAATGGAATCTCCTGCAGAAGGTTTTGTAAACCACATCCTCGCCGAAGTCGGTCAGACACTTGCGGTAGGTGAGCCTTTGTTGATACTGGCAGGCAAAGATGAAGAAATACCGCAGAGTTTTATAAATTCACTAAAAGCTAAACCAGCCGCTGAGGTGCCTTCTTCTCAGACTGCTCCCCCACCTGCTGAAGTAACGGAAGAAAAAGCCAGACCTGCTCAGCCGATGGGAAAAATCATTGCCTCGCCCAGGGCAAAGAAGCTGGCAAAGGATTTAGGTATCGAGCTGGCACCATTAACAGGCACAGGCCCGGGAGGCAAAATTACCGAAGACGATGTAAAAAATGCTGCCGCGTCAGCCCCGGCACGTCCCGCTGAAGTTGGACAAGAGATAGAGCCAAAACTTGGCGCCACAATAAAAATCAACAAACTGCAAAAACTTACCGCAGAAAGAATGGTTAAATCCAAGCAGCAGATACCCTGCTTTTATCTTACTGTCAAAACCGATGTAACAGATTTGGTGGAACTGCGAACAAAACTCAACAGCACCGGCGATATAAAAATTGCCTACAATGATTTTATAATACGAGCCGTTGCCGCCGGCCTTGAAAAGTACCCCCTTATGGCCGGCCAGTTGGAAGGCGATGTTATAAAAATCGCAGATACTGTAAACGTTGGTCTTGCAGTTTCAGCGCCGAATGGTCTTATAGTTCCTGTGGTCAAGAATGCTCAGACTAAAAACATCAGGCAAATCGCTGCAGATACCAGGGTCTTAATAGATAAAGCTCAGCGTGAAAAGCTTTTACTAACCGATTTGGAAGGTGCGTGCATAACAGTAAGCAACCTCGGCGGCTTTGGTATAGATTCTTTTATCCCCATAGTTATTCCAGGCCAATGCAGCATACTCGGCGTAGGCCGAATCGCAGAGGCATGCCTGCCACAGGTAAAAGATATTGCAATCAGAAAGCTTATGACGATGACACTCTCGGTGGACCATAAGGTTGCAAATGGTGCCTACGCTGCTCAGTTTCTCGATTTTGTCAGCAAGTTCCTCGAGGACACATCCAACTTCACTTAGAGTGCTGACGATTGAGATTGCCCGTTAGTACGCCGGTAACTTGTGCCACAGGTAGTAGCTTTAGCACAACAAATTACAATCTTACTCGCGGGATTCTATCCCCTTAAAGGTATAGAATGTACAATGCTCTGTTGAAAAAATATCATTGCGAGGAAATGCTTACGTCCCTAAACCCACCGAAGCAATCTCCTGTCACCTCGAGCGAGGCGCAGCCGAGTCGAAGGGTCTATTAAAAATGTCATTGCGAGCCCTGTACCGTATGGTGCATGGCGTGGCAATCTCAAACAGTTAGCCCCCCGATTCATTCGGCGGATTCTCGTTGTCAGAAATCCAAACTTTTAGCCCACTGCACTGCAGTGGGTTTTTCTTGTCCTGCCTGCCCTGAGTAAGCGCATCGAAGCATCCAATCGCTTTTATTAAATGATTCCGCCTGGGCAAAGAATTCCACAACTACTAAGCCGATGGATTATAGTCATTATTCGCACGTGTTGGTGGTTTGTAATTGGGATTCCGATAAAGTTCTTTGCAAACAGAACAGTACCAGCCATTCTGTTGCTCTTTTAATGGCACCCTCTGTGAGGAAGAATGGAAACATTTATGACAATATCTGATATGATCTTTCTTAGAAATATAAGGTTCCGAAGTTCCATCAAATTCTAAATCATTTTGTTGTATAGCCGCAGAACTCTCCGCCGAAGACTTATTTTGCAATACATCGGCATATTTGTAACCTAAACGAGTAACAGAGAAGACTTCGCCTTTATATCCTCTATCCTCAATCAAATTGTTTTCTACAAGCTGATTTAAAGCATCTTCCCATATAGCCTCAAGCCGTGCATTTCTTTCACCAACAAATCCTTTTTTGTTCGTTTGTATAGTTAAGTTTCGCATCGTTCTTTGCTTTATTATTCTTCCGTCTTGATTTTTTACAGACTCAACAAGCAACTCTTTTGCCTCATCACTTATATCTATTTTATCTGTATCATCAAAGTCTTTGGCTTTTATTTGTAGCTTTGTTTTTTGGAATACTACAACAGTATCTAAACCAATTAGTGTTTCCCGTCAGCTGAAATGCTTAAGCTATCCAGAATAAGGCTTTATCAGCTTATAGAAGAAGGTGTTTTCCCATGACCGGTTTATTATCAACATACAAGACGCCCATTTTATACACCACAATTACAAAAAATATGTCCTGAAATTTTTAAAACCGGTATTGGTTTCAAACGTAAGCCGGTTATTTTTAATAGTAAGAGAAAAAACAAAATCGACTTGGACAGTAGATTTAATGAATTTTGTGGTGAGCTGGTAGAGACTTTAAAAAACATGGGAATTAAAGTGACAAGGGATAAGGTTAAAAATGCATTGCAAGCAACATATCCTAATGGATTGTATCAATTTGTTGTCGATGGCGAGCTGGTTCGTGATTTGTATGGGTACTTTAAGACTGGCTGTAAATAAAGTGTTTAATTTGCGCTAGAAGTCACAAAATAACTGTAAAAAACAGTTAAATAACAGTGAAATAATTGTTAAATTTTGATGAGTAGAGTGGCTAATTGGAATATTTAGAAGAAACAAAATGGCCGGAAAAACCGGAAGTTTTCCCCAATCTTATGACGCCCATAGAGGCAGCAATGTTTTTGCGTCTGGACCAAACCGGTCACAATCCAAAAAATGCCTGCCGTACTCTAAATTACTGGCGTAATCGCGGTGAATTAAGGGCCACAAAATTTGCCAGGCGTGTATGGTATCTGAAACAGGAGCTTGAGAAGTTTTTAGAAAACAAGACCGAAGGGGGGAAGTGATACTATGTGGATCTTTTCTCAAAAAAGACATTCGCGCTTTTCGACTTCTCCTGATAGAATGTCCTATTGTCAATCGCTACTGGTAGCCGCTTATCCTAAGTGGAATGGAGGTTACCAATGGCAATAGAAAAAGTAGGTGTTTATTGTAAATGGTTGGGAGCTATACCGAAAGATGAAAATGGCCGCGAGATTCCAAAATCAAAGTGGCGGAAAAAAAGACGCTATCACTGGATTGTCAGATGGT
>JAFGRL010000006.1 GCA_016935195.1 Sedimentisphaerales bacterium | reverse complement strand
GCTACCAGCTCATCAACAACGTGCTTCATTGATTCGGCCTGTGAACTTAATTCTTCAGAGGCACTGGCCGACTCCTCGGCGTTGGCAGCATTCTGCTGTGTGACCTTGTCCATCTGTGCGACGGCTGTATTTACCTGGTCAATACCCTGTGCCTGTTCCTGTGAAGCCGCAGCTATCTCACTCACCAGATCTGTAGTCTTGGTAATACCCTGGACTATTTCGTCGAGTACCTTGCCTACCTCGGATGCGATATCAACACCGTTCTTGGAGTTCTTTACGGCTTCTTCGATCATACTTGCGGTGTTCTTTGCCGCCTCAGCGGATCGCATAGCCAGATTGCGAACTTCTTCCGCTACAACAGCAAAACCTTTGCCTGCTTCGCCTGCTCTGGCAGCTTCGACTGCGGCGTTCAATGCCAGCAAGTTAGTCTGGAAGGCGATCTCATCGATAACCTTAATGATTTTCGCTGTTTCGTCAGAGCTTTTCTGTATTTCCTGAATTGCAGAGTTCATACGATTCATGGATTCTGCGCCTGTGCCGGCGGCTTGGCGAGCCTCAGATGCTAATGTATTTGCCTGCTGTGCATTGTCGGCATTTTGCTTTGTCATTGAAGACATTTCTTCAAGGCTGGAAGATGTTTCTTCAAGACCTGCAGCTTGTTCTGTGGCGCCTTCGGCCAGAGATTGCGATGCCGCTGAGACCTGACCTGATGCAGCGGCAACCTGTTCTGCTCCTTCGGTTAAGCCGGCAATAATACGATTGATTGGTTTGGTAATACTTCTTGTAATTAAGAAAGCTGCTACCATACCTATTATCACTGCGCTGATACCGATTGTATTAATCATCAAACTCGCCATGGATACCTGGGCATCCGCCTCTTCGTTGGTCTTGTCGATAAAGGTATATACTCCATCACGAACTGACTTGGCATTTGTCATGAGACTATCTGCGGCAGGTTTCAGTTTCTTTAACTGCACATCACGCTGATCACGATTGATTTGGCGGAATGTAGATACTAAATCCAAATAACTGTTGAGAGCGTCTATGGCCTCACTCGCGTATCGTTGTGATTCCGTGTCGTTCATTGAAGATTTGCATTGTTCCAGAGCTTTTTGAGTAGTCTGAATCTCATTGATCCATTGTTTTGCCATCGCATCCTGCTGCTCCGGCGTAATTGCCAGCTGATACTTTTGAGCGCAAACGCGAACCCGGTTGTAAGCATTCCTGGCTTCTTGCGCCAGAAGAGTTTTTTCAATATCATCATATTTAGTTACTTTGCCTTTATCTGAATCCCAGGAGCGTTCCTGCATAAATTTCTCTCGGCGGGCGATAAGGTTTTTAATGCTATCAAGTGTCTTGTTCGCGGTTTCAGAACGTGCCTTGCTCGCGGTATCTTTATTTTTCTGTAGAGTCGAATATTCTGTGTTGGCGGCAGCGTAACTTTTGGCATCGTTTGTCACTGAGTCTGCTTTTTGACGGTTTTCCTCAGACTTCATGAGGCCTTTGGCTTCTTCCATAGCTTTCGTTACGCTGTTGCCGTTCTCCTTTGCCGCCTCCATGTAGGAGTCATCCTGATAAATTATATAGCGCAAAGAATTTGCCTGAGCATCCTGTGATAAAGCCAATGTATCATTGGCCTTTTTGGCAATTTCAAGCTGATAAGAGATAGCTTTCATCTGATCAACGGTTCGATTCAGGCTTAGGTATCCCGTGAGCCCAACTACGAGCAGGAATAGAATCACTAAACCGAATCCTGATATAATCTTGGTTGCCAATTTCATCTTTTTAAACATTTGTTCTTCTCCTTTATTTCAGTAACTGTCACTGTCTTATCGCTTTGTATATTTGACGTGTTCAATTATTCAATCATCATGGAAAGGTCTTCACGAATTAAAACTTTGTTGATGTCAAGGAGTATTTTTACAGTGTCTCCGATTTTAGCCATACCGAGGATAAATTCAGTCTGAACCGAAGCGTCGAACTGGGGGGCTTCCTCGATTTGCTGACCGCTTATGTCTAAGACCTCCTGGACATGATCGACGATGATTCCAGTGTTGAACTTGCGACTTGATTGGGTAATCTCTACAACAATAATACAAGTCTGGTCCGTGACCTCAGTTGTCTCCATGCCGAACTTGGCTCTAAGGTCGATTACTGGAATCACTTGTCCCCGAAGATTGATTACACCCTTTACGTGATGTGGCGTTTGAGGGACAGCGGTAATCTACATATAACCGATGATCTCTCTAACTTTCAAGATTTCCAGACCGTACTCCTCCGGCCCCAGTGCGAAGGTAAGATATTTACCTTCTTTGTCCAGCAGCACATTGCTACCGACTGTTTGGGTTTGTTCAGATAGCTCAGCCATAATTAGCCTCTATTAATAGGGTTGACATTGCAATTTGGGCGCAGAAATATCCCTTGAACGATTAATGTCAATTAAACTAACTCTCACCTTAGACAGGGTTTACGATTGTTCTGACTACCGTTAACACTGCCCCCATTATAGATTGCCCCCAAGGTCCAACTACAATATTTCAAGGGAAAACATTTAGCTATGTCGCATATTAAATTTTCTTAATTTTAAATGAATAACATGTGACATATTCAAACCGTCGCTTTTTCGTTGTTGATACCTGTTTAAGCCCTCATACCCATAAATCACGTGGATTAATCGGAGTAAAAAATATGTAACATTGGGGAAAAATACTATAAATCCAACATTTTTAAGTTATTGTTTGTGAGAAAGTCACTGTATGTTGGTTTTGTTATATATAGGTAATTATCAAATATAAAAAAATATATATAGGATAATTATATCAGGGGCCTCTGAAAAACCCTTAAATTCACAGCAAGACAATACAAAGTTCTGCTGTTAAAATGGCATG
>JAFGRL010000005.1 GCA_016935195.1 Sedimentisphaerales bacterium | reverse complement strand
TCCACTTCGGCTACGCCTTCGTTCCGTTGTGCCAATCCTTTGACATAGGTTATAACAGAAGTGTCAGATTAAATCTTGACTATTCCAGATAAACAAAAGCCACCAATGCAACAGCAATGATGGCTTTGTGATGATTTGGAACTGTCGAAGAATTATTTTTTCTTCTTGGCTCGTTTCTTTTTCTTAGCTACTGTTTTCTTCTTGGATGCCGTTTTCTTTTTGGTTACTTTTCTCTTCTTGGCGACCTTCTTCTTTGGTGCTTTTTTCGCTGTTGCTTTCTTTTTAGCTTTTTTCTTTGCCATTTTTAATGCCTCCATACAATTGAATAGAAACTCCTAACAAGCAGCTTAACCGTTAAGCTGATTTAGCTCAAATTTTAATAATAACACGATAGTCCATTAATCATTAACTCTCTCGTTATATTTTTAAAACATATTGCGGAATCAGCTTGGCTACAATATCTATTAGCCCGACTTCCAAAGCACGCAAAACTACTTTTCGGCCTCTGTATTCGTAGGGTAATTCCCGTACTTCAGATATAATTTTTTTGCCCCTGTCATTTTGCATCTCAGCTTCAAAATACCTCTCCCCGTTGACTTCTATTACTTTATTTATGTTCAAGATGTCCGGCAAAACATATCCTCCACCATGAGGGAAAATATTGGCATTTAAGAGCCTATCATAAATGCCAAGACTTTTAGCTCTTTTTTCAAAGCCTAATAACTCAACGCTTTCAGAAGTCAGGTTGGGGCTGCCCTTCACCAGATATGCAGGCAAATCAGCTCTCAAAGTAAGCGGAAAAAGAGTAGCGGGGTCGTTCAAATAATGGCATCCTAACACTATTTCATTCATATTCACAAGGCCCTGATGGGTCTCATTGGAAATTTCTATAAATTTGCCAAACAACAGTTTCGCAGCTACTTTTCTTTTCTTCTTTGAAAAATTCTCAGCATATCTGTAGCATTCAAAATATTTCTTAGCATTGCTGCCAGTAAGAATGTGAAATTTCCCTAAAGGCGTTTCGATGCATTCGGCCATTCTCTGTAGTTGTTCACTTTCGTCATAATATATCCCGCAACCAGCCTCATTATCCCTTTTAAATTCATCGGCAGAGCCGTGCATTATAAAAGCATATGGAGGCAGTTCCTGGTCTAATTTTGCAATGGATTTTACCCGAAACAAATCTATAAAATGATTGCTTTTGTAAAACTCCCAGGTTACCTCGATACCTTCTATCTCCATTTTACTTGCTTCAAGCTCATGCAATTTTTTAATTAAACTTACAGTATCGGGCAGTTCCTCTAATCCTCCTACTAACATTCCACACGCGTTAGGCTTAGTATCAAGGATGATAAGGTCATCGTCTCCCGCCCCCCAACTTATTTTTCCTCCGTAGCCAAATCCACTTTTCCACCGATTTGTATTTCGAGTAATGGTCATATCGGGAGTGGAAATGAATGTTGCATTCGGGGTTACACCGAGTTGATTTTGAATACAATGGATACCAGCAATACCATAAACGGTATTGGCTTTACCTAATTCTGCACCACTATCATTTAGCCCAATAAAAAAACAGTGGTTTTTTGCATTTTGTAATATTTGTTCTTTATTCATAATTAAAAAACCTGCTCTTCATACTCTGACAGTTAAAAATTGCTATAAGTTTCTTGGCCACTGAATAACCTTTCTATTGTCTCGATTTAACTTTTTTAGATTGTTTAGGAGCAAGTAAAATTCCTTTTAATTGGTTTATGTCTGGCTCGGCGCTGTTGAATACAGGCAGGTCAGTATATGCAGAAAGCTCTCTTATATGTAAAGGTGAACTTGAACATATTCCTGACAGAGCATCCGGCTTTAAACCAAAATCTTTCAGAATATTTACTCCGCCAATTGCACCAAAGGCATCGTTGGCACAAAAAATTAATTTGTGTATTCGGGACCTTACTTTGGATGCTTCGAGCAATATAGCAGTTTCTCGCTGTATAATACCGTCGGCAAGCTCAACTACCCAGAAATTCTTAGGGTTGTTTGCGTACTTCAAGTCAAGCTGATTGAAAATATGGAGGACATCATTTTCTTCTAAAAGATAGGTTGAGGGATAACCGAGATAAGTAAAATCAGCATAAGGGTTGGCACCAGCATCATTCATGTGAAGAATATCTTTAAGGCTGGCTGTTCCGGTGACTTTTGAGGCTCTGACCTTGTGTCCAATTGATGTCAATGCCCAGCAACATGCAGCAGCAGCCATACTCTTACCTGAGTTCATTGAAGTACCACAAACCAGAATCATTTTTGCTCGTGGCTCCTTTTTGCTTCTGAGCCGAGGCTTTATCATGGGAAATTTTCGTGTATTCAGGATATTACCTGATTCGTCACAAACATATCCCAATACCTTTACTTTTGTTGGGTCTTTCATCATTGAATTTTTGGTTTTGACTATGCCAATCATTCCTGAACGGGCAATAAGATCAACTTCCTTCGCCATTATTTCCGGCACTAATCCCTCGTAATAATCAGGAGCGTACCTGTTTCCGAATACAAAAATAGCTTTTGTTCCGTCATGGATCATATGTATTCGGCCTGATACATTTTCCAAAGATGAATGTTGCCCAATCAGGCAGATTTGTCCGTAAACAACATCACCGATCTCCGGCGGCTTGTCACAAAACTTAAAATGCTTTATCCGGTTGCGCTTAATGGAAAAAGCGGCACTTGGAAGGATAAAATCCCTATCAATTTTTTTCACTCTACTTCCTTTCTTAGCTGACAATATATTTTAAGCGATTTATTTGACATAATTTCTGCCTAAAACTAAAAACGACAATTCTCATGATATCTCCTGCACTAACCCAACAGTTAGTTTAAGTCTTTCTGCTATCGAAATCATATGTTCTGCTTGTGAGTCTATTACTCGCAGCCTTGGGCTTAAACCTGCACGATTTGCAATCTGTATCGACAAACCAGGACGAGCGTTGAGTTCCAAAACCACCGGGCCCTGCTCAGAATCCAGAACAATGTCCACACCGACATATTGCAATCCAATTGCATCGCTTAGCTTCATAGCCATGGCAAGCATATTGTTCCACTGGGGTATCACCAAGCTATGAATATTAGCTCCGGTATCAGGATGAATATCTGATAAACGATTATGCCGGACTCCACCAAAAGTCTGCCCGGTCTCTAAGTTTATGCCAACCCCTACCGCTCCCTGATGAAGATTGGCCCTGCCCTTTGAGGCCTTTGTCGGCAACCGAAGCATGCCCATTACCGGCACGCCTTTGTAAACTATAAGGCGAATATCCGGCGTTCCGCTATCCGTAAGACCCTTAAAAATAGGGTGCGGTGCGATGCGTTTTTCTATAATAGCGGCGTCCGGATGAGAGCCAAGCGAATAAAGGCCGGAAAGTATTG
The DNA here is from genome assembly GCA_016935195.1 of Sedimentisphaerales bacterium. GTDB lineage: Bacteria > Planctomycetota > Phycisphaerae > Sedimentisphaerales > Anaerobacaceae > JAFGRL01. Next base: position 3,399 of record JAFGRL010000005.1, on the reverse strand, counting down.
TTGAAATGTGATATCTTACGTGTGGAAGAGAAAGCGTCTTACCCTTTGAGGTTTCAAACTTATTGTCTCTTTTACTGATAACCACGATAATGCCATGGCCGCCAGCTCCATGTGCAGGCTTGATTACAAACTCATCCAAGTTTTCTAAGAGCTCCAGAGATTTGGATATATCTCCAAAGCGGTCAATAATTACGTAAGTTTCAGGAACAGGTATATGATGCGAACTGCATATTTTTTTGGTTAGTACCTTGTTGTCAACATAAGGGTATAAAGAACGCTTATGGGAACCAAGCAGAAAATCTATATTACGGGCGTTTATGCCAAGTATACCGAACCGCTTTAACTCAAACGGCAAAGCAAAAGAACGCCTTTTAGTTAGTTGGACCACTTTAGTCCCTATCCTTGTAATTTGACAATATCACGGAACCGCCATAGCTCACTCAGCCGATACCCTGAATAACGGCCAATCAAAACAAACGCCGCTGCAATGAATAACTGCATCTCAGGGAAAGTCAAAATAACCTGACCAATTGGGGCTGAATGGAGCAGGATAAAACAACAAATAGCTGCGACTATTGTACCGCAGAGAACTTTCAGGGCATCTTTGCCGCCATCTTCCTCCAGTGTTATGAAAAAACGCTCGATCATCATTGTCATAATCACTACCGGTAATAATATTGAGCGGGCGGTTGGTGCAAAGCCGAAGTATTCGCAAACCGATACCGCAACTATAAGACATATGACAACTACCGTTAAAATAATACCGAGGCGGGGAACTGCTAATAGCTTAAGCCAGTTTAACAGCACCCTGCAGGGCAGACCTATGCCTAAGATCAGAAAAAATATTATCGCTCCGATTCTCCAATCCGAGTTTACTAAGCTCAAAGCAAGCAACGTCGGAGTGAAGGTTCCAAAAGTCCGAATGCCAATCAGGTTCCGGAAAAATGCTGTAATTAAGGCTCCGGTCGGCAGCAAAAGAATTAAAGTAAGCGTTTTTTTCATACTGATAGGCAATCTTGTCAGATCGAAGATATTCCAAAACTTGGTATTTGAGGACATTGCCACCAACGGTGTCCTGTCCAACTGCTCAATCGTGTATGCAGAGGAACGTTTTGAACCATCAGAACTTTTTACAATCCTGATATCACCACATTTTATAGGCAAATAATTTGGGGGCAATTCAAGAGAAAATCCATTATGCGGATCGTATGGAATCCATTTCTTCTTGTGATAGACTTCAATCCAGGTAGATGGTTTTGCTCGTGAGTTATTTTCCAATATGAATCCCGTAATCAATCTTGATGGTATTCGTCCAGCCCTGCATAAGGCAACCATAGCTCTGGCTCGGCCTAAAACGCTACATTGACCTTTTTGAAGAACCGTTGCCGCATCAGCAGGGCTATTTGATTGGGATTGGGCCAGATTTTCAGAACAATAATCAAATATACTCTCGATTAGTTTGGCTTTGGTTTTCTTGCCATCGGAAAGGCTGGTTAGAACCTGGACAACGTTAGGGTCGTCTTTTTGAATAAATTTCTCGCTCCGTAAATATTTTAGTTTTTCAGGCGTTCCTAACGGTTTCTTTGATGAATATGCTGGTTGCTTAGAATTGGTATTTATTTTTACATCAAACTGAGCGGTAAATTTAACCGGTGTTGATAAGTCTGAAGCAACTGCGATTGCCTCTCTGTCTCGGGTTTCTTTATTATGCAACATATCAACTACAAGTTTCTTATGGGAAAAACTCTCGCTTACGATATTAGCAAAAACAGTGTCTGAAGGAATGGCAATATGAAGGCGTGCCCCTGGCTTATTAGCACGAAATTTAACATCATAAGTTAATCGCCAAGTATCTATACCCTGTGACAGAGCCGGTTTACTCATGCATTTTATTCGCAAGGCTACACAACCGGCACCTGTAACAACCAGTAATAAGATCGCCAATATAGCTGCTCGGTGGTGATTTACCATTTTAACTTCCTAAGATTCCTAAAGTGGATTTTCAACAATTTTATTTTATGAACTGAAGAGTAAGCTCCTGTTCTTTTTTATCCTTTTCGGGGAAATAGAGTATATATAGAAAACGTTTAAAAGGGTCTGCAAGAAACACTGCACGGTCAATTGTTTCATCCGGCCCCTTCAGGTCAGTATATTGCAAGGGATCAAAATCTTTTGGCATCGAAATTCTGAAAAAGTAAAGCGGTGCTACCCGCCGGATGTCTTTGTTTTTTAACCTTTTGACAATACCGGCAACCTGGTCTCCAGGAAACATACGTAGAAAATATTCCTTGGTCCTTGATGTAGGCAGTCGCTTTTTGGGTGTGGTAATATGTATCTTATCAGGGCCAATGAAAGTAGCTGAAACCGCCTTCCGTTTCGGACGTTTCGGCAAAGAACTGAACAACTTTGCTTCCGGGTCTCCCCACAAATGAAAGCTGTAAGCTACCCTATTAACTTTGGCTTGCTGCTGATGTCCACGCTTTGTTTTCAGTTCACTTACACACAAAAGATAGTTTCGGGCATCACGTAGTGCCTCGCCAACTGTATCACCGCGGTATAATAAACCATCGCAGAATGTTTTAATAAATGCACTTCCCGACGCACTATGAATGTTTGCCACGCTACCCACAATACCAAGAGTATCGGAAGCTAAAATGCTTAAAGCCGTGTCATCTAACGAATGGCAGCTTTGCAGAACCACCAAAGGAAATCCGTCCAATTGGTTAGCATCTTGTGGTACTACAACCGGAACTGATGGAGCTTTAGTTAAAACGCTGGTTTGTTGGTAGTTTGTGTTTTTCCAGTCATTAGGCTCTTCCGGCATTGCCTGGTCAGAATCTACCGTGTTGTACTCATCCGGTTCATATGCCTGATAATATATTAAACCATCTGCTTCATCCTGGCCGTACCATTCTTCGGAATATGCCTGCTGGTCACCAGAGCCTCCGAGAAATACGGGCGTATCGACTATATGGCCTTCAAATATGATTACCTGAGAATCATGAGCACTAGACTGCACCGCCTGTTCATAAGAAGATGTGCCGTAAAATTCATCGATATGAATCCCAAAGTTTTTAAATTCTCTTGCAGTAGCCCGGCTAATAGTCTCACAAAGTGGCAAGGGACCATATTCGGTACTTGGATTAGCTATCATTAAAACTTTGGGTATTTCTTGTCCCAAGACAAATTCCCTCGCTATGTTTCGTGCTACAAGTGTTGAAGAAGCCCACAACTCAACAAATGGAATTCGACCGACCCCCATTTCTACAGCCATGCCCTCCTTAGGACGAGAACAGGGCTCCAACAAAAGTTCGTAATCATCCAAATCCGCAGTGTATGTTGCAGAAATCATATTGATTGAATCATAATCTGCTAATAGGGTTGCGGTCCGGGGTTTTA
>JAFGRL010000045.1 GCA_016935195.1 Sedimentisphaerales bacterium | reverse complement strand
GTGATAACGGGCCGGAATTCATTGCCGAAGCCATAAAACGCAGGCTGGCATCTGAGGGAGTTAATACATTGTATATTGAGCCTGGTAAAGTTCGTGGTATAACTGAGCCAGTTTTTCCTGTTCGTGTGGTATCCGCTGACGCTGCAGACTATAAATGTATTGCCCCGATGACTGCTTGATGTACGGCGAAAGAATATCATTGAATCGCTTCTTGTCGTTATCGCTTAATATGCGATGCAGTCTGATCAGCATTTCGATCAAAAGCTGTGTACGGCTGTAACTGCGAATATTACTCATCGCCATAAAAGAGTCACTACGCTGGATATCTGTTTTTATCTTGAGAGTTTTTAACTGCTCCTGGGTAAGAGAGTCGAATACTACCTCTATAAGGTTCTGGCCCGTTGCAATAAAATGACTAAGCAGCCTGTTCTGGAAGTTAAATAATGTAGCAAGACAAAAAGGAGTTTCTTCCAGAGTATCCAGCCCCAGAGCGGTACGGGTAAGAATATCAAAGTCGATACGATCAAACAATTTTTCGGTTGTCCAGTTGTTGTGGTGCATCAGTATTATCGAAGCCACAAGTGAATTAACAGGAGCATTTGGCCGACTGGATGTATCAGAATATAATACCGCAAAGTCTTCTTCAGCTATCCTGCAGAAGATTAAGCGGTAAAAATCGTATTCCTTTGACTTTTTGAGCTTTTTCAGCTTGGTTTGCAGCAGTTGGCTTTCGACCCCAAATAAAGAGTGCTGAATGTGAGAAGTGTTTTTGCGGAACACCCTTTTTCCTTTGCAAAAATAGTTATATTGATCAAAAGCAATCATATAAAATTTACCATCAAAAACAAACCCAAAACAGTACTAACGCTTAATTTTTCAACCTTTTATGCCCGGCCTTTTTAGAGTGGACTCATATATGTTTTTCCTAAAAAAGGGGATTCATTTTCAGCTCTTTACCGCAAAAATCTTAGCTGATGGGGACATTTTGGAGACACCACTTTGGGTAGTAAAATCACTGTTGAAAAAGAGGCCAAAAGGTTTATAGTTCTTACGTTTGCTAACGGTTTGCTAATACGCTGCTATGCTCATTTGTTCTGGCCGCTAAAGACAGCTGAGCACCTACGAGAAGGTAGTAGTCATACCGTTTCTTTGGAGGTCTGTATAAGCTTCTCCACTTCAGTCAACAATTCGACTGGGTCAAAAGGTTTGGCGATAAACACATGGCCGGCAATGACAGCTCCCTGTTCTTCACCTTTCCTTTTCGGGAAAAGAACAGTTAAAAAGATAATAGGAATATCACGAGTCAGACTATTGCCCTTCAGCTTCTCAGCAACTACTTCACCTCCCATACCGGGCATTGCCAGATCGAGTATGATTAGGTCGGGCAGTTCTGATTGTGCCAAATTGACCGCATCGTAACCATTGTTCGCAGTAATAACAGAATATCCCTCTGCGGCTAATCTTTTTTCAAGTAGCAACAACACATCTTTTTCATCATCAATTATAAGTATCCTCTTGCCCATCATTATCTCCTAACCCGGCGTAGCCGGAACCAAAAAGTTGGATTTTTTAAAAACCGTTGTGACCTATTGTAAATACAGATAGATACAACCACTCTTAAAAATATTGTTCGCGCTGTGCGCACAATATTAATCTTAAGAGACTAAAAAAACTCACTCATCCAACATTCGGCTTACATAAGGCTGGTGATTAGACACCCAGCGATCTCGGAGCAGGCGAATGTCTTGGTAGAAAAACCGAGTGTAACGTTGAATATTGGCCCTATTATCAAAAATGCTTGTGTGAAGTGTAAATATTATTCTCTTAACCATTGCCCTACTGGCAACTGATTCACGAATTGGCGAAGCACAGGATCAATGTTTGTGTAAACCCTATTTGTGAGATTGGGCGAAGAGTGCTCGAGCAGCCTCTGTGCCACTGCAGTCGAAACTCCATTTTAAGCAAGCACGGAACAAAAAGTCTTGCGTAAATCATGAAACTTTAAATCAGCTAACCCGGCGGCTTTGCATATTTTTCGCCATATTCTATGATTGAATTTAGTGTTAAATAATTTTTCCTGACTAACATCCAAACTACGAATATACTTTGAAACCTCTGCTATTACTTCTGCTGATATTGTATCGTAATTATAGGTGTGCGAATCAAGCAGGAAAACAGGCCAAAAGGCATGCAAATCAGTAACAAAATGGAGACATGCGGCGAGATATTGATGCTAAACAGAATATGAAGGCTTTTTTATAAGATGTTAGAAAAGCCTTATTTTTGTGGCATCCAGATTATATACCCGATCCTCTTTTCACTGCAAAGTCAAAGCACGCTGAGAGCATCGGCTTAAGTATCCGATGCTAATAAATTACACTCGTTCTTTCTCTGTCTTTCAACCTACTCTCAAAATCCTTCCGGAGTGCTCAAAAAATTGTATCCTTGCCCTAAAGACTCCAGAATGGTAAAATTTGGTCTTATGTTTTGGCTTTTTACGAGTTTAGCTGATTAGAGGGATGATATGACGGATGAAAATAAAACACAATATGGACCGAATAATCCGCTTCCATTGAGCCAAATCAAAATGCAAGACTAAACGAACCGTTTAACTGACGAATGGGCCGCTCAGATTAATCGACACCCACGGCGACTGGCCAATAAAATAAGATTATTGAAGTGGAAACATAGAAGCATGTTGTAAATTATTCGCTTTTGAATGGAGGCACGAATTATGGCTATTTACCAAACGCAAACCGGATTCAGTTCGCCGACAAAGATATTCACACCGGCAGTAACTTCTATATTAGTCTTATCAATCATCGGATTAATACTCAGTATGCTGATGCCTGATTTTATAATCAAATTCTTTGCTCTTAGTGCTCAGGGCTTATTGCACGGAAAGGTCTGGCAACTGGTAACGTATGTTTTTGTAAACGGCATGCCCATAAATCTTATTTTTTCTGGTTTGATGATTCTATTCATTGGCAGCGCAATAGAAAGGCAATGGCGAACAGCATCCTTTTTAATGCTGTGGCTTGTTATTTCAGTGATATGCGGCCTTCTATGGGTCCTGGTGAGTCTAATTCTTGGTGCAAATTACATAGGAATGGGGGCCGGTGCCTGTACCTATGGACTCCTCGCGACATTCGGCATACTTAATCGGGGGAAAAGAGTATTGATCTTCATGGCAACCCTTGAAGCCCAGTATTTGGTAATAATATTTATAGCCATTGGAATAGTCCTTAATATTATGCAGCCAATAGGCCTTATATGGATTTCTGGGGCCTTAGTAGCTTATCTTTACATCAAATTGCGTTGGCGAATGACTGAAAGAAGTGCGTCCCGACATAGCCAGTCGGCTTCCGGGCAAACCGGGCGTTTTGTTGATATTGACTGATGTAAGTGGACAGAAAAGCTTATAACGAAATAGCGGATAGAATTATCGAGGCAAAGAATATTTTGCAAGCCTGCAATCTCTGCCCACGCTCTTGTAATGTAAACCGATTAAAAGGAGAAACAGGTTATTGTGGACTGGATGGCAAAGCCTACTGTTTTCGTGAAATGCTGCATCCTTTTGAGGAAAGTATAATTAATCCATCCCACCAAATTTATTTTACAGGGTGCAATCTGAGGTGTGAATTCTGCTCTGTAGCAGAGTGGAATGAGCAGCCATGCCAAGCTCCCCAAATGAACATAAAACAAATGGCTGAAAGAATCGCATATCGCAAGGGCCAGGGAGCAAAGACATTAAACCTTTTAGGTGGCGAACCAGTACTCAGCCTGCACGGTATTCTTGAATTGCTTAGTAGAGTCGGTCCAGATACAACTGTGGTGCTAAATTCCAATATGTATTATTCAAAAGAATTAAACTCTTTACTTGAAGGATTAATTGATATTTTTTTAGCAGACTTCAAATGCGGCAATGATACTTGTGCCGGCAACATGCTTCAGGCAGATAACTACTTAAAAGTTATATGCGATAATATATTGTCAGCATCACAACGAGCTGACATTATCTTACGGCACTTAATCCTGCCCGGCCACTTCGACTGCTGTACAAAACCGATATTAAATTGGGTAGCAGAGAGAATCCCTAATGTTAAATTAAGCTTAAGAAAAGACTTTGTTCCGCCAGCAGAACCTGTTAAAGCCCCTGCCCGGTATCTTGATAAAACTGATTATGAAATTGCAATAATTTATGCTCGTAATTTGAGGTTGAATTTGATACAATGAGTAAACTAAAATATGTAAAAAAACCAGGCGACTTTGAGATAAGGATACTTACGGACGGCAGATTGGTACTGGTCGGCCCCGATGATGAAATACTCAGTATCGCAAATACCTTTATAGCCGTTGAAAATTCTCAAGATAATACTTCAGGAATGAAAAAGAATGGAAGAGCCAAACCAGAAACCGACACCCCCGAAGATTAATGTTAATACAGCGTTAAAAAGAGAAATGAGCGAACTTGAGGTTCTAATAAGAGCCAGATATCCGCTCATATATGTTATAAGCTGGGAAGAACAGCGTGTTTTAGAACAGGTATCCAGAATTGCAGCCCGGCTCGATAAGAAGGTTTTCGAATGGTCAATCAATATAGGGTTGGTTCCTGCAGGGACAAATATACAGTCTCAAAAACACAGAGATACCGCAACCCAGGACCCACTTGTTGCTCTCGGCAATGTCATCGAGCATGTTGATCCGGCACTTTATGTTTTCAAAGATTTTCACCCTTTCCTAAAATGTCAAAACATGTCGATAATACGCCGCTTAAGAGAAGTGGCTTCTTCACTTAAAAACACATACAAGACAATAATAATCGTTAGCCCGATGTTTGAGATGCCCGCTGAACTCGAAAAAGACCTTACAATTCTTGACTTTGATTTACCTAAAGAAAAAGACCTCGCAAAATTATTATCTCACATTATAGAAGAAGTCAAAGACAACCCTAAACTCAATGTAAAAATCGACCCCAAAACAAGAGAGCAAATAATCCACGCACTTTTGGGATTAACATTAACAGAGGCTGAAAATGTTCTGGCCAAAACGCTGGTTAAGAACCGCGGCTTAGATGAGAAAAGTCTGGTTATAATTAATGCTGAAAAAAAACAGATAATCCGAAAGAATGGTTTGCTTGAGTACTATGATGCAGATGACACTATGGAGTCAGTTGGAGGCTTAGACCAATTAAAGAGCTGGCTCAAAAAACGGTCTGTTATTTTTTCAGACCAGGCCCGTGCTTTTGGTTTACCAGCTCCCAAAGGAGTCTTGCTTCTTGGGGTCCAAGGCTGTGGTAAGAGCCTAATGGCTAAGACAATCAGTAACATTTGGCAACTGCCATTATTGCGATTCGATGTTGGTCGTGTTTTTGGCAGCCTGGTAGGTTCCTCCGAACAAAACATGCGTCGAGCAATTCAGGTGGCTGAGTCTGTGTCCCCGGTTGTCTTTTGGATTGATGAGATAGACAAGGCCTTCCGCGGTTCTCGAGGCAGTGGAGCTGCTACTGACGCAGGGACCAGCTCGAGAGTTTTCAGCACTTTTCTTACATGGATGTCCGAGAAGAAAACCCCTGTTTTTGTTGTCGCCACAGCAAATGATGTTTCAGCATTGCCACCGGAATTGTTAAGAAAAGGGAGATTTGACGAGATATTCTTCGTTGACCTGCCCTTCTTTAACGAACGTAAAGAGATTTTTCGAGTTCATTTATCAAAACGCAAAATGGATTCTGCCAAGTTTGATTTAGATAAGCTTGCTCGCACCTCAGTGGGTTACAGCGGTGCCGAAATTGAAGAGGCTATTGTTAATGGGATGTTTAATGTTTTTTATGAAAAAACTGATTTGACTACAAAAAGATTGCTTGAAAGCATTCAACAGACAGTCCCGCTATCTAAAACTATGAGCGAAGACATCGATGCGCTTAGAAAGTGGGCGGAGGGCCGTGCTCGCCAAGCTACCAGCCCCGAACTTGCTGCTGAAGCCGAAAAAGAAACACGTAAACTGGAAATATAATATTTAATCAGTCAGAGGATTATAAATATGAGCACAGTTATTATCCTGGCACCGGTTATTATTAGTAATTGGCCTGTAATAGTTGCTGCGGCAGCCGGAGCGGCATCTGCACTTGGTTTCGTGACTAAACAGTCTGTTGACCAGAGGGTCAAACAGGACCAACAAGTTCAAAATGTAGAATCTGTTGAGGTAGAACTCGAAGACAGTCAGGTTCTGGCACAGGGACTTAAAACTGACGAACAAATTGTACTTAATAAAGGTTCAGTGGAAATAAGTGTTGGTAGAGATGAACGCGGACGTTGTACAGTTTGCGCAAAAGGGCTTGGTCATAGCAAGGCCGAGTTGAAAAAAATAGCAGAGCAGTTCACACAGAAAATGACTCAATGTTTTGTGTACAACAAAGTAATGCATGAGTTGAAGAATAAAGATTTTAAAGTAGTTAATGAAGAAATTACGGAAGATAACAATATACACATTCATGTTCGTAGATGGGTGGATTAAACAATGCCACAGCATGACGTGGAAATAACAATATCTAAAACAGGTGAAGTCAAGGTGCATGTAAAAGGTGTAAAAGGCAAAGCCTGTCTTGCTTACTCTCAGTGGTTAAGCGACATTATTGGAAAAGTAAAAGGACAGCAATATACCAGTGAATACTATGAGCCGGAAACTAAGGCTCGAATCAATCTTCAACAAGACTTGAAAATCGATGAGCAATAGCGGATGAGATGCCCACGATGTAATTTTGAAAACATTCCCGGAAGAACAAGGTGCTTTAAATGTGATTCAATTCTCGCTGCACCTGAAAAAGTAACACACATACGTCCACCGCGAATGGCAACCTGGAAAAAGCCTCTTCGCTCGATTTTAAGGCTGATTCGTAAGCAGCGGCTTATTCCTGATATTGATTTTGGTCAATGGTGGCAGGCCCATCCGGAATTGGGAAAGCTCACAGGTCTGCTTCTCGACGTTATTCCGGGATTAGGACATCTGACTATCGGCTGCCTTAAAAGTATATGGTTGATTCTTTTAACCTGGCTCATACTAATCTTACTCGGAATTTTCTTTATGCCCAGTGCATGGGGCTTTATGTTTTTAGGCTTTGCCGTAGGTGTTCACACCTGGATTCTAATGAGACACAAGATTATTAAAGACCTCAAGGTCTTCCGGGAGAAAATGATTGCAGCAGTTCTTCTTGTTATTATGTTGTTTATTGTATATCGAACGCTACCAAGAGTTGTCTTACCAAACCTTACAGGTGCATATACATCATTAACAATACCTGCTGATGGTATTGAACCACAGGATTATTTTCTCGCTACGAGAAACTATGAAAAGGCATCACTGAATCGAGGTTCTTTAGTTGTCTTCCAGCCATACAGTATCGGGCATAGAAATACAAGAGTTACAGTTGGGCAGATAATAGCTTTACCTGGAGAAAGTATTGAGCTAAAAGGAAGCTCTTTTGTAGTTAATGGCCAGGAACTGGATAACCGTAAATATCCTGTACCAAACTGGTTGCGTAACCGTAAAATTTCGTATATTATCAATCAAAAGACTTACTTCGTTGCGTCAGAATACAATGTTACCGAACAAGGTCGAAATCTGGACAGTGGAGATATTCACAGAGCATGTATAATTAAGACGGATGACATACAAGCTAAGGTTTTTATGAGATGGCAGCCAATAAGTAAGAGAGGATTTCTTAAGCAATTTTAAAATGGACCGTTTTACAAGATTAGAATTTGGTGACAAAGCACCGAAAAAAGGCCCTGATGGTGAACCAGTTCGGGATGCTGAATATTTTTATAAAAATGCTTATAGATACTGGTTTGCTGCAGATTTTGAACTGGCCCTGCGAAATTTTTCTCGTGTTCTTGAAGAAGACTCTTCCATTTTTGGAGCATGGTCCGGGCAAATAACAGCCCTTATTGAACTTGGTGAACACCCTGAAGCTATCGTCTGGGCAGATAAAGCTTTGGAGTCTTTTCCCGAACATCCTGAACTTCTTGCATTAAAAGCAGTGGCTTACTCACGCGATGCAAAATTCGAAAAGGCAATCGCCTACTCCGACAACTCTGTATCAAAAAATGATGTTACTCCAATAGTTTGGCTCGCTCGTGCCGAAGTGTTACTACACAGAAAAAGCCCTGTCGCGGAAAATTGCATAAGCAAAGCTGTAGGTTGTGGTGGGGAGCTTGGACCTTTTATTAAACTTGAAGCGGCGAGACTTCTACGGCGAAAACACCGTTACTCCAAAGCGATTGCTTATTTAAATGAAGTTGTTCAGTCTGTACCTAAATCAGCATTGGCCTGGTACGAATTAGGCTGCTGTCAGGCTAAGCTCGGATTGCCACAGGCTAAAGTATCTCTCGAACAATGTTGTCAATTAAGACCTGATTGGGCTGAAGCCAAAAGAGAATTGAAGCATGCTGAGAGTAGAGGTTTTTTAAGAAAATTATTTGGCAGGTGAAATATGAGTCTTTCTTCGAATATGAGGCAGATTTTATCATTGGCAAGAAAAGAGAGTGCTTCTGATATACACATAGTGGCAGGTTTACCACCGCTTTACCGTATCAACGGAGAGATAATACTTGCTGACAGACCACCATTGAGCCGTGACGATACATCACGTTTAGCAATGAGTTTACTTAACACAGAACAACGTGATGCGTTTCAGCGGGAGTGGCAACTTTGCTGTTCTGTATACGAAGAAGAATTAGGCCGCTTCCGTGTTTCGCTGTATTATCATGCAGGCAATCCTGAACTCGCAATAAGGCCAATTATGGACCATATTAAGACACGGGAGGAATTGCTTTTACCGGAAGAACTCGAGCATTTTTGCAGGTTGAGCACCGGCCTTATGCTTATCACCGGACCCACCGGCAGCGGTAAAACAACAACCCTTAATTACATGATTGACCTGATTAATAGTGACAGACGCTGCAAAATTATTACTATTGAAGACCCGGTAGAATATGTGCACCATCAAAAACGAGCTATAATCATACAGCAGGAGCTTTACACTGATGTAAGGTCTTTCTCAAGTGCTCTTATTCACGTTTTAAGACAAGACCCGGATGTTATTTGTGTTGGTGAAATGAGAGATATTGACACCACAGCTACGGCCTTAACTGCCGCCGAGACCGGCCATTTGGTTATAGCTACATGCCATACACCGGATACAGTTCAGACTGTTGAAAGAATTGTTTCCATATTCCCGGAAAATCAACAGCCACAGGTTTATACTCAGTTGTCAAACTGTCTTAAGGGTATTCTTGCTCAGCGGCTTGTACCTTCTGTGGACAAAAAAATAAGAAAACTTGCCACCGAGCTTCTAATGATGAATCCTGCGGCAAGAAAACACATCCGCGACAAGGAACTTCATCAGCTTAAAAGCGTGATTCAAATGGGCAGAAAATTAGGTATGCACACACTCGATGATTCCTTAATAATATTATACGAAGCAGGCGAGATAACTTACGATACCGCTTTAAATAATGCTCAGGACTTACCTGAAGTACGCTCCAGAATCCACAAGACTCCAGAAGAACAGTTTTAATTGTTTAGTCCCGACAATCGTTCCATAGGAGTATTTAGAGCACTTTAAGATTTTATGTTCAGGTTTAGGCCGTTGTGAGGACGAGGCTGGCAAAGAAGATTGCACAGCGATCCCGATTTG
>JAFGRL010000044.1 GCA_016935195.1 Sedimentisphaerales bacterium | reverse complement strand
TCTCTAAAATGTCTCCATGCAAGTGTTTTTTCGCTACATAGGTCCTAAATAAGCTTTAATAGCAGCCGAAAAACGCAGGTGAAAAAAAATTTTTAGCAAAAATAGGATTTAATAGCCGTTAACCCCACGCCACACAGATACGTAAGGTCAGACTAAAACCAAGGGGTAATACGAATTAGCACAGCCATGAAAAACAGCAAGCCGCGATTGAACTTTACCTTAAGGTGAAAGGGTAACCATTCTTGGATATGCTCCGTGTGTCATATGGGGATATAGAGCCTAAATTCAATTAAAACACAAATAGTAAAGTATAGAACTCATAGTTCTTATGGATTCGCCTTTGTATATATTGGTAGGTTGCTCCGTACATGTCGTCAGTTAAATGTCTTACACGTTCCCCAATTGTCCGAAACTACATCCCACGTATTTCTTCTACTATCACAGAAGAACCGCATATCCTACATTTGGCTTGTTGCTTGTTTTCCCAATGGTATATATGCGAAAATATCGGACTAAAATAATGCATGCAATCAAAAGAGTAATAGCGCTCGCCATCTTCTATCGTTTCACTACATTCAAGACACTTTGCAGATTTATCCTTCCTATACCTGCAAAGATGTTCAAAATCTAAATCACGAATTCCACCTCTTTTAGATTCCGAGCATATAGTAAAAAGACCCTGGAGCTGTTCATTCTTTACCTCTGCGATCTTCTCTTTGGAGAGCTCCATTTTTTCATAAAAGTCACCCTTTTGTACATATAACTCGTTCTTCTTAGTTGCAATCTTAAGCCCACCCTTCAAAGTAGGCATATAAAAACCATTTTTTCTCAAAGTACTTCTATCTGTAATCTTATCAAGATGGGGTTTGATTTCTTTCGGTAATTCTTTAATCGAACCTTTCAACAACTTGACTATGTCTCCTAGCCTTGCCATTTCTCCCGTTGGATACAACATCCACTTCTTACCGTAGCTTCCCTTTCCATTATAGTCCATTGCTTTTCGAAAGTTACGGAACATTGGCTTATTTAGTTTGCCACACTGAACTCGTTTTGGATTCCTCACATAGTATCCATAGAATTGTGTTATGAGCTGGCCTTTTTTATCAGTACCGAATTCCGATACTTCCATAATCGTACCAATGAGGTCTTGCTCTGAGGAAACCGAGAGAAATCGCCACTCGGCACGTGGATTACCCCAAAAATATTGATATTTGTTTACGGCTATTAAAGTTTCCTTCTTTTCCGCAAAAAACTTTAACAGACATTCTCTTGTTTCTTCGTCACCAATATATTTCCATTCTTTCATTAACTTAGTGTCCCCTTTAGATTTCGTTAACCCTCCTATTTTCTCCTAAAATTTTTAAAATGTCAAATATCTCTTGTGGAAAATTACAAGCCCGTCGTGTGCCCATGGGAACCCAAATCTCAAAACTGTAATTCAAAAGTGTAGTCCTATTTACCCGAAATCTCAGCAGCCGTCTGAAATCCTTTATTGAGAACCTCCTGCCTCAATGCATACTGCTCCTTGCTAATGCGAATCGCATACTCACGCAGTTGTGTACCAAAGGCCTTTTCTAGAAATAATATCGTTTCGAACGCTTCTACATATACTTGGTTGAACAGCCTGTAAAACCGCCATCTGACCCCTTGTCGGAACACAATTGAACCAGTTAAATGCCCTTAAACACAGCCGCAAAAGTGTTATTGAAAAGTGTAGTGGTTTTGGGCTACATGGCCCAAAGAACTGAGAGCAAGTATTTCGTGACCACACTCTGTTCACACGTGTGGTTACAATGAGCAATGCAGGATGTAACCAGAATGGCCATAAAAGCATTAGATTGGAAAGTTGACCAAGCCTTTGGTTGCTGAATTGATTTTAGCGGTAACTGGTGGTTATCTCAATCAACTGGTGTTGCCTATACGGACATTTGTAAGATTCATCGCATCTAAAAGTTTGTTTGTACAATCCGGATTCTCATGGACAAACTGCATGGGTAAGGCAGGCAGATATAAGATTTGCTTAGAAGATAAATTTGCCAAGGTCTCGCTATGTTTTCTCTGAAATGCTAAATGCATTGCGATTTCTAAGATTAGCAATATCAAAATTGCCATAAGCAGAATTCTGTTCCAGTTTATTTTCCTCAGCCCAATCACCTCACGGAACACAAATTATACTGTATTTATAAAGTTATCGCTTTCAAGGCACAAACCTGCATGAAAAAAACAGCAAGTTTTTATATTTTCCACTCAACCCCCGCCTTTTTGAGGCAAATACAGGCTTGCTCGCGGGACATTGTGAAAAGTGCCATGTTAAAAAAGTCGGGCCATAAATTTGCAAAAATGTCCCGCCACCAAAAACCTGGTCATTTCGGCAAATCGACATCCGCTACCCCAGGTTGAACGGAGAGTTGGGGCTTTCCGACAAACTTTCCTATACAAATCGATAGGACACTTCGGAGGGTAGAAGTGTTTACAATCGGATTATTGCTTTACAGAGAATTGTTTACTATGTAGATGTCGACGATAAGTTGAGTTCATCAGTGCTTGATCCACAAATTTGTCAAAGCAGCTTGCATGTATCAAAGGTAAATATCAAGCCGAAGTCGTTAAACAGAAAAATAAAACAATCGTGTCCAAAATTCGGTTTTCTGCTTTTCGCCGATAACATTAACCTTGGCAAGATAATGACCAGCAGGAAGTGATAACTGCAATTGATCATGCTGGGGGCCGGACTTGATGGGGCAACGCTTTACCTACGCGGCAACGACAAATTTGTACTTCTCCGCCATACACCTTCGGGCAGAACCCTGATAAATGGCAGTAATGGACAAACAAGATGGCTCATTCGACCAGACAAGCCCGTATTAGTCAGCAATGACCCACAAGCCTTCCGAATACCAATGCCACCGGATCTGGAGGCGATATTATCACTTGATTTAAAAGCGACTCTGCTACAGTAAACTTTCGCATTTTTAATAATGTTTTAAGCGGCTGGAGCTAATGCTTCCAGCAGAAACTCGAATTTTTTATCATGAACGGCAAAATTACCGAACATATATTTTATTCTTTCAGTCCAAAGCTCACGACGCAGGCAACACAATGCGTTCATAAAGCTTGGAGTCTTTTTCTGTCTGTACCATGGCTGAACCCAGAAAGTTCCTACTCGGGATTTTTGTCTGAGATACCGCAGCCACACCATCGAATACATACAAAGGCTCAATGCCGCCGCTCTTTCCGGGCCTTGCCTTTTGTACGTCTGAGGCTGCTGGCCACCAAGAAGCTGCTTTGTATTCTTGAACGTATCTTCTATCGCCCATCTATCGTTGTAGCATTCCAGAACTTCTGCGGCGGTCATGCATAGACAATGTTCTTCTTTGTAGAGCGAACGGCATCTCGCCAGTAACCCGCACCATTGACCTTTCTTCCGCTGTGATGAAACAGCGTATTGTCCAAAGCAATAGTAATGATGCCTGTCGGAGAAAAGAGTTTGACCAGTATCAGCGTCAGTATTTTCCAGAGTCTGCTGGTATCCCAACGAGTATTTGGAAAAAACCGGTGATAGGCATCGTGAGCATGCTGAAAGTATGGATCGGCAAATGGAATTATATCTGTTATTGTTCTTCGAGCTGTACACAGAATCCAACCTGTCATCAGATCGGAGAAAATCTTTGCGCCGGGAGTTGTGAATATTGGAAAAAACTGTTGAATTATATCCGTCCATGTCGAAATAACTGTATGCATGTCGACCTCCCTGTCTTAATTTTAAATCCAATAAAGACATCGGCGGGTCGATATGTTTTTGTTTATAAACCATTAAAATCAGTCGCTTAAAAAAGTGCGAAAGTCAACCTACATATACGTGATCATTATGCAGTTACATATCTTGAAGATCTAACGGATGACCAGCAGAAGGATGGTAATTTGAAAAATTTGGATGCAAGAAAGATCAGTAATGAATTCCCAGGGCCAAAAAATATTGAAATATAGGCAGAGGGTGACACAGGGCTTTTGCTAAGAATTGAATTTGCAGACATTCGTCTGCAGGGCACCTATTCTCAAGTTAGAGGCCTCTCAAGTCATCTGTTCCGGGTTCCCCATGTGAACGAGGATACGATGCTTCACCATGCCTCGATCCAGCGGGATCACTCCATCCCGTACACGCTGACCATCCATCTCAACCCACGAAACACCTTGCTCGCACCTTTCCGGATTCTCGACATGGATCTCGTAGATTGCTTCCCCATGACGATAGCGCAGGCTGAAGCCCTCCCACCATCTAGGAATGACCGGATACAACTGCATTTGGTCCCCAC
>JAFGRL010000043.1 GCA_016935195.1 Sedimentisphaerales bacterium | reverse complement strand
CCTGTTTCTGTAGCTATAATAAAACATTTTGCACTGCTGCTTTTGACAAACCGAAGCATCTGGCCGGTACTGAGTATTTCATCGGCAAGTGCCTTGACCGGCTCAGTACACTCAGGATGTGCCATAACAACTGCATCGGGGTATTTTTCCTTTGCCTGACTGATATCATCTTCAGTTATCACAACGTGAGAAGCACAATAGCCCGGCCAAAGTATAAGCTTTCTGGAAGTTTTTTCTCCTGCAAATTGGCCAAGATGCTGGTCCGGCACAAATATTATCTCTCTATCCTGTGGTAAAGAGTCCACTACTTCAACAGCATTAGCACTTGTACAGCAGTAGTCGCTCTCGGCTTTGACCTCGGCTGAACTGTTAACATAACAAACCACAAGTGCATCAGGATGTTGGCTCTTAAGTTTACGCAGTTGCTCAGCGGTAATCATATCAGCCAGGGTACAGCCGGCAGATTTGTCCGGCATAAGAACGGTTTTTCGAGGCGATAGGATAGCAGCGGTCTCTGCCATAAATCGAACACCGCAGAAAACTATTACATCTGCATCAGACTTAGCGGCCTTTATACTTAAGCCTAAAGAGTCACCGCAAAAGTCAGCAATATCCTGAATCTCACCCGGTTGATAATTATGTGCGATTACAATAGCGTTGCGCTCTATCTTTAACTGCTGTATTCTCTCAGGTAAAGTTTTATCCAAAACAATCCTCCTAAGTTAATTTCTTTTTGTGTTGTTCTTACGCTTAGTATAGAGAAGGTCCGGATTTGAGGTGGTTACAGTAACATTTGGTGGTATCGATTCCTTTATCCAGACATTGCCGCCTATTATCGTATTGGTGCCAATCACTACATCACCCAGTATTGTAGCTTCGGCATAGATAGTTACGTTATCTTCGATTGTCGGATGTCTCTTGCCGCCTTTTATTATTCGTCCCCTTTCGTCCTTGGCAAAGCTCAGCGCACCAAGTGTTGCACCCTGGTATATCTTAACGTTATCCCCTATGACAGTTGTTTCACCAATTACAACGCCGGTGCCGTGGTCGATAAAGAAGTTTTTCCCTATTTTCGCGCCCGGATGTATATCGATGCCGGTTTTGGTATGTGCGTACTCAGTCATAATGCGAGGGATTAGCGGAACTTCTTTTATGTACAATTCATGGGCAATCCTGTATGTGGCAATTGCAACTATACAGGGATAGCTTAGTACAATCTCCTCATAAGATTTAGCCGCCGGGTCGCCATCGAAAGCTGCGCATACGTCACCTTTGAGTAATTGTCGAATTCTCGGCAATTGTGCGAAAAGATGAACGGTTACGTTTTGGGCCATCGTCCTGCAGTCGCAGTCATCGCATTTGTTCATCCTGCAGCCATGTATAAAAGCCCTTTCGATTTGTCCTGAAAGTCTTGCAGCAACCTCGCAGAGAATATCGCCGACGAAGAAGAAGACGTTTGATTTCGTTACAGCTTTTTTACCTGTATAGCCAGGGAAGAGCACCTCTGTCAGCAAATCAAGAATTTGAAGAATCTCATCACGAGCGGGTAAATCCGTTGCGTCAATAAAGTTGGTACTCGAATCAGCCTGATAGGTCTTTACAATCTGAGCAACCAGGCCTTCAAGCCTTTTACTTGTCAATTTTATAGTTCGCATATTCCAGGCCTTATTAAAGCATTTCCATAAATAGCTATTCTAA
Organism: Sedimentisphaerales bacterium; assembly: GCA_016935195.1. Taxonomy (GTDB): domain Bacteria; phylum Planctomycetota; class Phycisphaerae; order Sedimentisphaerales; family Anaerobacaceae; genus JAFGRL01. Next base: position 9,282 of record JAFGRL010000043.1, on the reverse strand, counting down.
ATGACTGTACATATCTGTAGAAACGTATCTTTCGCCGGTATCACATACAAAGGTTACTATAGTTTTTCCTTCATTTTCCGGCCGATTAGAAACCTCTATTGCCGCCCAGACATTTGCTCCGCCGCTTATTCCTGACAGAATTCCTTCTTCTCGTGCCAATCTTCTTGCAGTATCGATAGCATTATCGTTGGTAACACGAATAATCTCATCAATAATCTTCGTATTCAATATTTCCGGGACAAATCCTGCACCTATTCCCTGAATCTTATGCGGGCCCGGCTTTCCTCCGGAAAGTACCGGCGAACCTTCAGGCTCAACGGCTACGACTTTCAGGTTTTTGTTACGTTCTTTAAGAACTTCTCCACATCCTGTCAATGTACCTCCTGTGCCAACGCCTGAAACTAAAATGTCAACCTTGCCGTCCGTGTCTGTCCATATTTCCCTGGCGGTAGTTTCCCTGTGGGCCTTTGGATTTGCAGGGTTTTTGAACTGCTGAGGCATAAAGGTGTTGTCGTTGTCTTTGACAATCTCCTGAGCTTTTTCCACAGCTCCTGTCATTCCTTTGTCAGCGGCAGTAAGAACTATCTCTGCTCCAAAAAGCCGCAGTATCCTCCTTCTTTCTATGCTCATAGATTCGGGCATTGCCAAAATCAATTTATAACCTTTAGATGCACAGACAAACGCAAGACCTATTCCGGTATTGCCGCTGGTGGGCTCAACTATCACAGTATCGGACTTAATAAGCCCTTTCTTTTCGGCATCTTCAATCATCGATATAGCAATTCTGTCTTTTATGCTTCCACAGGGGTTTCGGGATTCAAGTTTAACCAAAATCCCAGCCCGGCCGGAACCCAGCTTATTGAGTTGAACCAATGGTGTATAGCCAATTGATGCTGTAATATTCTCGAATATGGCGCTCATAACTGTCATCCTTAAAAATGTTATATCCTATAATTTAATACTTTGGTACTGCCAACTCTATCTATCAAATCCTGCAAAGTTAAGGACTGAAATGTTTGCTCAATTGCCTTTTGCACCTTAACCCAAACGTACCTTGTTGCACATTCGGCAACTTGTGCACAATAACTTGTGTTTTCGACACACTCAACTGTTACGACCGGACCTTCCAAACAATTAAAAAGTTCAGCCAGAGTGATGCTTTTTGGGCTCCTGTCAAGAATATACCCTCCTTTGGCCCCTCTGACACTTCTGACATACCCCGCTGAACGGAGCCTGGACATCAACTGCTCAAGGTATTTGGCAGAGATGCTTTGTCTTTGAGCTATTTCTCTTATACCTAAAGGACCTTTTCCATAGCTTCCGGCCAGTTCTACCATAGCCCTGATACCGTACCTTGTGCGAGTTGAGATATTCATTGAAAATCCTACTAATCCTATTACATTAGTATAATATTATACGCCAAAGTTACCATTTGTGCAGAAAAAAAAAGAAAAAAATCGACAAAACTTTAGACACCTAACCAGCCTGTGATATTGGGCGTTGACAAAAAATTCCAAAACGGTATATAGTAGAGAAAACAGGCAAATAGTAGCGATTTGTTAATCAGTTCTAAAAGGATTCAACAGGAGCAGGCAGTATGGACCCCACAATTTTTAAGGCATACGACATAAGAGGCATTTATCCCGACCAGATAAGTGAGGAAGATGCATGGAAGATAGGTTATGCATCGGCACAATTTTTGCGGTCTATGCTTCACGGCTACGAACGCGGACTGGCGCATAGGCAGGCGATTTGTGTTGGCCGGGATATGAGAACTCACAGCCAGGCAATAACAACCTCTCTTATAGCTGGAATGAATGCGACCGGAGCAAACGTAATCGATATAGGTATGATTGACACGCCGCAGATGTACTTTGCGATAAACCATCTCGGCAGTTGTGGTGGTGTTCAGGTTACAGCATCTCATAATCCTGCCAAGTATAACGGCTTTAAAATATCGGGTCTTGATGCAAGGCCGGTCGGGATTGATACCGGAATGAAAGACATACAGCATCTTGCTATGGCGTTGCTGCACACAAAAGGAATTGCAAAAGGCTCTGTTAAGCAGCGTGATTTAACTGATGAGTATAAGAGTCACGTATTGAAATTTCTCAAGCCTAAAAAGAGGAAACTTAAAATTGCTGTCGATGCTTCCAACGGGATGGCAGGCAAGATGATACCCGCTGTTTTTGGCAAGCTGCCGATGGAAATTATAAAGCTGAACTTCGAGCATAAAGGCGAATTTAAGCATGAGCCCAACCCACTTGTTGAAGAGAACCTCTCGGAGCTCAAAAGAGTTGTCAAAAAACAAAAATGTGATTTTGGAGTCTGTTTTGACGGCGACGCAGACAGATTGATGGTGGTCAGTGAAAAAGGCAAACCCATCGCCTGTGATTTGTTGACTGCTTTGATGACACCTTATTTTTTATCCATAGCGCCCAAGTCGGCGGTTGTCTATGACCTTCGCAGCAGCCGGATTGTCCCTGAGCAAATCGTTAAAAATGGAGGCACACCCAGAAGAGAACGTGTCGGCCATGCCTTTATGAAAAAAACCATGCGGGACAGACGGGCGATATTTGGTGGTGAGCTTTCGGGGCATTTCTACTATCGCGATAACTATTATGCCGATTCGGGCCTTATCACGTTAGTGCATTTACTGAATATCATTAACGACACAAAGGTTCCCATAAGCGAGCTTATAAAACCGCTGAAGAAATACCACAGCAGCGGCGAATTAAACTTTGAGGTTGAGCAAAAACAGGCCAAAATGGATGAGCTGGCCAAAAAGTACAAAGACGGCGAGATTGATTACTTAGATGGCATTACCGTTCAATATAAGCAGTGGTGGTTTAATTGCAGGCCCAGCAACACCGAGCCGCTGCTGCGGTTAAACGCCGAGGCCAAAACTAAAAAAATGCTGACCGAAAAGCTCGACCAGCTCAAGGGCTGTCTCGGCAAGCCGGTGTGATTTTAATTGTCGGCAGGTTAGCCGCAGCTTGTGACTCACGACTCAGGCAACGAGCTACGAAAACTTATTCCCTAAATACTATATACTTTGATACCAAAAAACAGACAGAAAGGGGTTGGGAATATGAAATGCAAAAAACTATACATACCTTCTGTGGCTGTCTGTATGTTCTTTTGCCTTGCTGGCTACTGTAAAGAGTTGCCTGAAGGCTTAACCAATGAGATGGCACTTATTGGTCAGGCGAATCCTGCCCTTGTTGGAATTGAGCAGTTGTTTGTTCACATTATTCGGCCGGAGTCCGAGCCAAATGAAAACAGCCAATTCTGGAAAGAGCTTGAAGCTAGGGTAATCGATAAGCTAAAAGAAGCAGGTATTAAAACTGCCCCTGGAATTGCCGGAAACATTTTGAACATACCGGAACTCAGAATACATATAGAACTGCTCAAGCTCGATGATTTACAACAGTATATATTCCACATCCAGACATCGCTGATGGTTAAGGTTTCTCTTGTACGAAGCCCTGCGCGTTATATAAAAGCCGACGTATGGCAAACCAGCCCGGTGATGTATGCAGTTGCGCTGCAGGAAATGCAGGCCGAAGTTACAGATTTCGTATTAGGGCAAATTGACGCATTCATTCACGCTTACATCGCAGCGAATCCAAAGGCTGCCGGGCGGGCTGCTCAGAACAATACCGGCGTTTCTTTGATAACGCTGCCAAAAGGACAGGCCAAGCCGGCCGATAGAGCAGACGCAGCAAAAAACAGATATGTTGCCTCTAAAAACAGCAAAGTTTTCCACAGGTCAGACTGCCCCTGGGCAAAGAAAATCAAACCGGAAAATATGATAGGCTACGAAAACAGAAGACAGGCCATTAGCGCAGGCAAAAGACCCTGCAAACGATGTAAGCCATAGATAGAAAAACTAATAAGTGTTATGTATGGTTTGACCTTTTGTAAGAATCTTAACAATATATGAAAAGATTTCAGTTTATAGTCTGCAAAGCAATACAGCGAGAAGCTTATTTCTGTGCCGCACAGTCGAAGAGTATTATTGATATCGTTTTTATGGAGCAGGGTCTGCACGATGAGCCTGACAAGCTTCGCAGCAGCGTTCAGCAAGCCCTTGAGCACACGCACGACATCAAGGGCAGAGCATACGACGCTACGCTGCTTGGATACGGTTTATGCAGTAACGGCGTTGTGGGCCTGTCCGCAAAAATTCCTGTTGTTATTACCCGAGGCCACGACTGCATCACGCTTTTGTTAGGCTCAAAGGAAAAATACAAGGAATATTTCGATAACCATCGGGGAGTTTACTGGTACAGCCCGGGTTGGATAGAGCAGGGCAATATGCCGGGAAAGCAGCGCTACCAGCGGACACTCAGAAACTATCAGCAAAAGTACGGCCAGGACAACGCAAAGTACCTGATGGAAATCGAGCAAAGCTGGATAAAGCAATACAACTGGGCCACTTACGTTGACTGGGAGCTTGTAGATTCATACAAATATAAGAAATTTACAAAAAAATGTGCCGAATTCCTCGGCTGGAAATACGACGAATTAAAAGGAGACAGCAGCCTGATGCAACGGCTCGTTGATGGCCTATGGAACGAGCAGGAGTTTCTGGTGGTTGAGCCGGGCGATAAAATCGCAGAGGATTTGACAAACGAAGGAATAATAAAAGCCCAGTAAATGTTAAAGTGAAGTGCTTGCAATAATAATGCTATAGCCGGAATTCAATCATATGCGCAGGTATTGGCGCAATGGATTTTGGAAAAATTATGGAATTTGGGGGGTAATTTGGACTCAGATTTAGGGGGCTAAGTGGATTTGCAGGCTAAAAAAGTAGAAAAGTGTCAATCAAAAGCGATGTATGTCAAAAAAACGGGCAAAAAATGGTCTGAAAATTGGGAAAAATTGCAAAAAAGATACAAGAAATGAGCAGGTTTTGAGCAAAAATGGACGTTTTTTGTCCAACTTTTTCCAGGTACCTGCGCATTTGATCGATCAAAAGTGCAGGGGGGGTGATGCAGATAGCGTATAGCGTATAGCGGGTAGCGGTCGGTGGTCAGGGGTCAGGGGTCGGGGATGGTGGATCCGCAGGGAATTTACCAAACAAAATCCTTGCTTTCTTTTCCAAAATCCGTATAATTCAAAATCAAGCTAACAACGGGGGCTGGCAGCAGGGGCGGCGAATTGTGACTGGTGAATGGTGACTGGAGAATAGCGAATAGTGAATAGTATTCTGCATCTAACGACTAAAGATTAGGAACTAACGAATATCGACTAATTTGGGCCTGAAAGGTATAAAATGGCAGAACTGGAAGGATAAGCAATAACTAACTGCTCACGTGCAGGAAAAAGCAACTGGGGCGGCTGTTGAATTGATTATTGTTAGTTTGCCACAGAGGCCACCTAAGTCACAGAAATTCCAGCCGTTGAATAAAAGAGTAGGAAAGATAGAGTTCGAGTAGAGATAGTTATGAATAAAGCAGCATTGCGAAGGATTGTTGAGGCGCTACTTTCAAATCTAAGAGGAGATGAATTTCAAGATCTCTGCGACCGTTTATGTATGGAGCTTTACCCTGACGACTACACACCAGTGAGAGCTGGTGGGCCAAAGGGTGATACCAAAAATGACGGCTATTGCCCGAAGGCTAAGATTTATTTTGCAGCTCATGCGACAAGGGGAGAAAAAACCCAAGCCACTAAGGATAAAATCGAGAGTGATTTAGAAGGTTGTTTAGAAAAGCATAGAGACATCAAAAAATGGGTTTATCTTACAAATGATACATTACTGGGTGATGTTGAAATGTTTGTAGGGGAACTAAGAACAGACCACCCTGAAGTTACTATTGAAACATGGGGTCACAAGAAGATTACAGGGAAGATATTAGGATTTGATGAAAAAGATATCGGGAGTATCTTTGACTTAGACCTTGGCGTCACCGTACACTTGCAAGCAGAAATAGAGAATAGTTCGCAGTTGCTAAAAGCACGTGAGGCACTTAAAGCTCTAGTTTTACTTGAGCGATTGTGGGAGCAACACGGCAATGCCATGACCGGAAATCAAAAATATCGAACTTTGGGAAATATGGGGCATGCATATATCGCACTCGATCAACATGAAAATGCGGCCTATAGCTTTATAAAGAGGCCATACAATACGACCCAGAAAACGAGAGAGCACGGGCTAGGGAAGCTCTAGCCTATCTGCTCTTAGGTAATCCGCGGAAAGCAAATGAATTAGCACAAGCTCTCCTGAATGACTTTCCAGAAGAAAAATTGGGCAGGGCTGTTTATGTGCGAAGTGCTCCCAAGGAATTAAACATCGATACAATTGAAAAGATGGTACCGGAGCATCAACGAGAAGATTCCGAAGTAGCAATGGCTATAGGTGAAGCCGCGATGCATCGAGGCCTTTATGACATTGCAGAAAAATATATTGGCAAGGCTCTTCAAAAAGAACCCAATCAGCCACAAGTAAAAGAGGTTCTGGGTGACTTATTACTCCGGCGATCCCGAATAGCAGAACAGGTAGTTAATGATAGAGGGCCAACAAAAGAAGAAAAGGGATATCTTGAAAAAGCCAAAAAACTTTTTACAGAAGTTCTCAATGAATATCAGAAAAGTAATCTCACTGCCAGCAGCATACGAGTGCTCCTAAAAAGGGCAAATGTATATATAGGTCTAAACAATTTCGGGGCGACGGAGGAGGATATCGTATTTGCGTACCAACTTCAACCAACAAACCTGGAGGTAGTATATCGATATGCAAGCATAAAGTTGAAGGCAGAAAATTGGGATGGTGCAATCGACCTGTTGGATACGTTGATTGGCAAGGGATTAATGTGTTCTGTAGAACTATCCTTGAGCCAATGCCTTGATAAAAGGAATTTGAAAGGAGATAAAAAACGCGCCTTGTTATTATTGCAGAGCCGATTAAATGACTTAGGCAAAGAAGACCCGGATTTGCGCAGAGAATACTTAGCAACATTAGTTGATCTTGAACGACAAACAGTCGGTGTGGAAAAGGCGATAGAGATGCTTGAAACGTTACCACCGAACACAGTAAGTGATGAATTTGTTATAGTTCTTCGTGGTGAAATCTATAGGCTTGATGGACACAAGGATAAAGCCGAGAACGAAGCCAAAAAGGCAATTGAAAAGATAAGACCCGAGACTTCCATTCAGGATAAGAGAAGGATAGCAACTTTTTTACAAGTAGTAGGTTTGTACAAAGAAGCATTAGGGCTATGGAAAACTTTAGTCCAGCCAGAATATATTGGTAGAGATACATATCGGCTAATGGAGAGTGCGCACCAATGTGAAGACGTAGCTTTCATTACCGAATTTGCCGAAAAATTGCGGTCAATCGGATTATGGGAAAGAAAACTATTTGAATTGGAATTGGATTACCGTGAAAAATATCATGACGACAATGGGACGCAAAAGGTTATGGAGGAGTTCTTGGCAGATCATTCTGATATGGAATATGCTCCATATGTCCGTTTAAGATTATCTTTGCTTGGTATCCGAACAGAAAAACAAGACTTAATAGAAAAAGACCCAACAAAACTGCCTCAAGTTACGGAAGTTAATGCACAAATTGGTAGGTGGGTAGCAGTTGTTCTCCGGCATGGACCAGAACCAACCAAAGGGGTGGAGTATGCATATGAATTGGTAAGGTTAAACTGGAACCAAAAAGAAGCCCACATAGCAATGATAGGATCAATTCTCGCGCCGGTGGGACCAGTGGTAAATATAGACCAACCTGAAATTGCAGCGCCTGGAGCAGCCGTTCAATACCAAGAAAATGACACCCGTGAGTTACGCTGGCATATAATAGAAAACTCGGTTGTAAGCACACCGGAATCCAGTCGAAATGAATTCTCTCCAGACCATCCACACTCTATAGAAATAATTGGGAAGAAAGCTGGCGAGCACTTTTATTTGGTAAAGGATGGGATTCAAGAGCGAACCGCAACAATAAAGAATGTTTTGAGCAAGTATGTCTATCGATTCAACTATTGCTTAGAAGAGTTCGAAAGCCGGTTTCCGGGGACGCAAGCAGTAAAGAGATTGATTATAAAAGAAGAAGATGGGAAACCAGACTTTGCACCGTTGGATCGACTTGTTGAAAAAGATGCAGATTTTTCACAGAAAATTGAAGAGAAATATAATAAGCAACTTATCCCGATATATACTGTGGCCAATTTGAAGAGTAGGCAAATTATTGAAGCGATGCAACATATAATATCCACTCCCAAGATACGATTTAAATGTTGTACGGGAAGCAATGAGGAAATGGAAATAGCAGAGTGCGCATTACGAGAATCAGAAAACATAGTTGTCGATGCAACAGCTTTGGGTACAATATTTCTGATGAACTCCTGCGAAATGTTCATCAAAATTCCGCGGAAATTAATTGTTTCACAAGGCACTATCGATGATTTCCGACAGTTACTGCATATTTATGATAAACCTCAGAGTACGGTAGGTACATATACTAAAAATGGATTTATTCCTTGGACTCCAAAAAACATAGAAGAGATACGCAGAAGCTTACAAGAATTACTTGATTTAATAGAAAAACACTGCGTAGTTGAATCAGGTCTTATTGTTGGAGAGTTAGAAGCCTCATGTCGTAGTCAATTGGTGCGAATATTTGGGCAATTGGGTGTAGAATCAATGATGCTGGCAGCCAGAGTCGGACATTCCCTTTGGACTGACGATCTTGCAACAGCAGAATTTGCTCGAATGGAGTTTGGGTGTCAAAGGGTGTGGACACAAGAGATAGTTGACTATTTCTGTATGGAAGACACGCTCGAAGCAGACTTTGAGGCCGAAGTGACTATGAATCTAATGCATATGGGATACTATTACACAAGACCCAACGTAAGATCTTTGTTGAAAACGGTCGATAAATCGCATGGTGATGTTGACAAAGGTCCGCTATCACAGGCTCTCGATTGGTTTGGTGACTTAAATGTCAATATTGAAGGAATAGTTCATATTGGCGCTATGTTTCTCAAAAGCCTTTGGCAAAGTGACCACTTAGAAAACATCAACCAAACAGTAACCATAAGAATGCTAGAACGGCTTTCCGCGAGGTCGCAAGGAGTGAATGTGATACATTTTTTAGTTAAGAAACGTGCATAATATCTTTGGTATAGATGTGGTAAACGCAAAAAAGGTGAGAGACGTAATTCAATATTGGCTAAATTGGAATAGTCAAGATTTAATCTGACACTTCTGTTATAACCTATGTCAAAGGATTGGCACAACGGAACGAAGGCGTAGCCGAAGTGG
>JAFGRL010000042.1 GCA_016935195.1 Sedimentisphaerales bacterium | reverse complement strand
TCTGGGTTATAAAGTTACAGATTTGCTTAGGCCGGCCACCTGCTGAAACCGCCTGCTCGAAATATTCAGCCATTGAACGCTCGGATGTTACAACACCGGCATCATAGTCGCTAAGGTTATATTCTTTGACATAACGCATCTGCTTTTGCAGAGGCAGCTCGCAAATATGAGATTTTATTTTCTCAAGATGCTCATCAGTAAGTTCGACCGGTACCAGGTCCGGCTCAGGGAAGTAGCGATAGTCGTGTGCTTCTTCCTTTTCCCTCTGCAGCACCGTGCTCTGGTTTACATCGTTCCAGCCTCGGGTCGATTTATTTCCGGATTCCATCGTTTTTTGGGTTTCGAGAAACTCCTCAAGCTGTCTGTTTTCTTCATATTCGACACTTTTTTCCAATGCCCGGAAACTGTTTAGGTTTTTGATTTCGACTATCGGCGTCCTGTATTCGGTGCCGTCTTTGGTTATTTGGAGATTTACGTTTGGCTCGAAGCGCATATGTCCTTTTTGCATATCTGCTTCGGAGATGCCTAAGTATCTTACTATTCGCTGCAATTCGACTGCAAGAGCTCTTGCTTCGGAGGCGCTGTTTATATCCGGCTCGGTAACTATTTCAAGAAGCGGTGTTCCTGCCCGGTTCAAATCGACCTGTGAAAAGTTACCCTTGGTATGGAGGTTTTTCCCGGCATCTTCTTCAAGGTGAACTCTTATTATCCTTATCCTCTTGGTCCGGCCTGATTCGAGTGGGATTTCTATGTAACCATTCGAAGCAAGTGGTAGGTCGTATTGGCTTATCTGGTAATTTTTTGGCAGGTCTGGATAATAATAGTTTTTGCGGTCCCACTTGGTAAACCTTGCTATTTGACAATTCAGAGCAAGGCCGACCAGCACGGCATATTCATAGGCCTTCTCATTCATCACAGGCAGTGCCCCCGGCAAACCAAGACATACGGGGCATACTCTGCTGTTAGCCTGCTCACCAAAGCTTAAAGCGCAGCCGCAGAACATCTTTGTCTCGGTACAGAGCTGTACGTGAATTTCTAAGCCGACCACAAGTCTGTATTGTAACTCGCTGTTCATTTTCCACAATTCTCTACAATCGGCCGAATAACTGGTTTTGTGCCGGCCTGCAGTTCGTACATTCGCGCTATTCGCAGCAGCCTGTCCTCAGCAAAGGCCGGCGCCAGTATCTGCAGACCTATTGGTAAATTATCGCTGTCAAATCCACACGGAATGCTGATAGCTGGAATTCCTGCAAGATTCGCTGCAATAGTATAGATATCTGCAAGGTACATCTGTAACGGGTCATCAATTTTTTCACCAATCTTAAAGGCGACAGTCGGAGCTACCGGCATCATTATGCAGTGGCAATTTTGAAAAACTTTTGTGAAGTCACTTCGTATCAGGTTCCTGACCTTGAGGGCCTTGAGGTAATAAGCATCGTAATAGCCACTTGATAATGCGTATGTGCCGAGCATAATCCTCCTTTTAACCTCGTCACCGAAACCTTCTGCCCTTGATTTGAGGTATACGTCAATGTAATCGGCCGATTTTTCGCAGCGGTAGCCGTAGTGGATACCATCGTAACGGGCCAGATTGCTCGACGCCTCCGCTGTGGCGATTATATAATATGCTGCGATTGCATAATCAAGGTGCGGCATTTCTACCTCCGTTACTTTGGCACCAAGATTTTTGTACATTTCAAGCGCATCGTTCAATGCCTGTTGAACTTGTGTATCAGCTCCGGTATTGAACTTAGGTACAGTTGCAATGCTGAGATTTTCCACAGGCTCATCGAGGTCTTTGAGGTAATCGCAGACAGGAGCTGTTTTTTCTTCAACACTGGTACTATCAGACGCATCGTGCCCGGCTATAACGTTCAGAATCATTGCGCAATCCTCTACGTTTTGCGTAACAGGGCCAATTTGGTCAAGGCTTGAGCCGTATGCTACCAGGCCATAACGAGAGACTCTGCCGTATGTCGGTTTGAGCCCTACAACACCGCAGAAACTCGCAGGCTGCCTGATTGAACCTCCCGTGTCCGAACCAAGGGCTGCGAAACACATTTTGGCTGCTACTGCCCCAGCAGAGCCGCCGCTGCTTCCGCCTGGAACCTGGCTCGTATCCCAGGGATTTACGGTTTGCCTCAGGGCTGAGTTTTCCGTACTGGAACCCATTGCAAACTCATCCATATTAGTTTTTCCAATTATAACGGCGTCGGCATCCAGCAGCTTCTGGATGGCAGTAGCATTGTAAGGTGCGTGGAAATTCTCCAGGATTTTAGAGGCGCAGGTTGTCGCACCGAATGTCGTACACATATTATCTTTGATAGCGACTGGAACCCCCGCCAATTGGCCGGGCTTTTTACCCGCTGTGATTTTCTCGTCAACTTCTCTGGCTTTGTCGAAAGCCATATTCTTAAACGTGCTTACGTAGGCTCCTACAATTGGATCGCATTTGTCAATGGCTTCGAATGTCTGTTTGACAGCTTCGAGACTTTTAATTCGGCCGGAAGCTATTTCATCACGTAATTGTTTTGCAGTCAGCCAATCCATATTTGCGATATGTTTGAACTAATTCACCTTCTTTTTTTTGTGCGATAGGAACCAGTCATAAAGCTCAGGATTATCGTAAGTTTGTGTCCAGCTATCGTGCTCGGCCTCGGGGTAGATTGTCAGTTTGGCACTGCCGCCACAGGCGTTGACGGCATCGACCATTTCCTTCGATCTTTTAACTGGTACCACGGGGTCTTTTGCGCCGTGGAATGCCCATACAGGGACATCCTTCAGACCTGCTGCCAACAGAGGCTCACCCCCGCCGCAGATTGGAGCAATCGCTGCAAATATTTGAGGATATCTACACGCTATATGCCATGTACCGTACCCTCCCATACTAAGGCCCGTTAAATAAATCCTGCTAATATCGACATCATATCGGTCTATAACATCATACAGCAGACTAATAAGAACTTCGGTCTGGTCAGGCCACCAACTTTTTTGCGGGCACTGTGGTGAGACAACGATGAAGGGAAAATCTTTTTTTTCTGTTACAATTTTAGCAAGGCCATGGTGTCTGACCTTATTGATGTCGCTGCCGCGTTCACCAGCGCCGTGGAGAAACAGAATCATCGGCCAGCGAGCAGTTTCCTGCCCATAGTCCTGTGGAAGAAACAGCAGGTATTTGCAGTTTAAGGTTTTGCTGATTTTTTTCTTAAAGTCCTTGACGTTTTGGCTGGGCAGTTGGGTTTTCACTGTTTCGTCCTCTGATTTATCACAACCGCTTAAAAGCACTGAAAACGTAACAAAAATTAAAAGAAGGAATTCTCTCATTTCGAACTCAAAGGCAAAAAATAGGTTCAGCTGCTGATATCTTCAAGTATCTTCGGCACTTTGAAGAAGTCACCATCCTGCCGTGGTGCATTTAACAATGCTCTTTCGGTTCCAAAAGACTCTTTGGCGATATCCTCTCGGAACACATTGCTTATCGGCAGACAATGAGCTAAAGGCTCGACGTCTTCGGTATCCAGTTCGTTTATCTTCGCCATATAATCAAGGATGGCACTTAGCTGGGTCGTGAAAAGCTGAATTTCATCATCGGTTAACTCAAGACGGGCCAGTTTCGCAACTTTTGTGACCATAGCCTGGTCGATTGTTCCTGCCATTTTTTTGCCGCTCCAAATGAAAAGCGAGACGCTGTAAGAGTCGCCTCACCACTGTCAGGTATGCGATGGAAAAACATCTTAGCCTGCGGCATTTTCAACGGGCCTGTAGTCTCGTTTCGGAGGTTTCTGGACAAGTCCCATTCGTATGGCTTTTGCAGATACCTTAATCCGGCAGACTCTGCCGTCAACGACAGCCCGGACCTTCTGTATGTTGGGCTTGAATTTCCTTTTGGTAATGCCGGTTACCTTTTTGCCCACTCCGCCGAGGTATTTAGCCTTACCACGCCTGGATATACTTCTGCCGGCTACCGTTCGTTTGCCGGTAAAATAACACACCCTGGACATTCGTTATTCTCCTTCTGTATTTTAATTTCAACTGCCAAGAGCCATATCGGTCAATACCGTCAGGCCAAAAGCAATTCTACAGCGCCATTTAAGATTTTGCAAATAAATTATATGACATCGGCCTATTTCATTGACGAAAATCAATCAAATCCGCAGAAGATTGTGGGTCGTGGCTCATGACTCGTATTTCGTGTATCGTATCCTTCGACTGAGCTCAGAGCCTGTCCCAAGCCTGCCGAAGGGACAGGTTTGGTATTTAGGGTAAGCCATTATCAATTGGGGATTGCAGTCGGCAGGGTCAGGTCTTTTGCCCCACCAAATTACTGGTAATACGGGGAAAAACAGGCAGCAGTCTATTTTTGTTATTATCAACATTTTACTGTAATTT
>JAFGRL010000041.1 GCA_016935195.1 Sedimentisphaerales bacterium | reverse complement strand
TTGAAGTCTCTTTGTGCAATTCTTACCGCTATGGACCACCAAACCCCAAGCAGGATACTCAAAAAAATAAGTGCTCCAAAAGGATTTTAGTTCCGATGCCAAGCAAAATTAGGCCCCCGAGAGCTTCGATACTCGTTTCGAAAAAATGACCAAACCTTTTTCCAATATAAACACCCACATATGAAAGAACAAAGGTCACCACCCCAATTATCACTACGGCTATCACGAGGGAACCTGCTAAAAGAAAAGAAAGGGTTATGCCAACTGCTAACGCATCAATACTGGTAGCCACAGCCAACGCCAAGAGCATAGGAATGCTTAGCCGATTAGACTGTGACTCAACCCGTTTAATTTTGAAAGACTCGTAAATCATTTTACAGCCTATCGCACCTAACAAGCAGAATGCTACCCAGTGCCCATACGCTTCGATGGAATTTCTTACGGCCAAACCGGCAAACCAGCCCGTCAATGGCATAATTGCCTGGAAAAAGCCAAAAGCCAAGGCTGCTCTGAACGCATGGTTAATTGCTGGTTTTTCATATGCTGCTCCAATAGCAATGGAAATCGCAAATGCATCCATCGCCAACCCAAAAGCTATAGCAATAATTGTCAGTAGATTCATTTAGCTGATATTTCCCATATTAAGCGCTCAGCTATGCAACAAAGTGTTTACAACACCACAAGAATACCACAGCAGACTTAAAAAATCCATTTTTCTTATTGTCCATAGACCTTGTCGTTGTTTATAAGCCAGCGGGTTATGGAATCAGCAGAATTCTTCTTTCAGCTTTTAGTACAGATCATTTCGAAAGTTCGGCTTATCTAAATCTTTCGGCCCTAACACCGCAGCAGGAATCTGATTATAGTCATAGACATCTTCTCAACAGAGCGTAATATTGTCTTTGCTATTTGGGCCGTTTGCCTGTGCGATTTACGGAAAGTGGTTTAGCAGATTTCGATCAGAGAAGATTCTAAAAATTCTCCCAAAATCCCTGGGATAGTTATCCAAACAAAAGGTTAATGCACTTCTCGAAAAACTTACTATAATGTTGTGTATGAAAGAATATCAAAAAGAGGCAAATTCGGACCAGTTCAAAGCAAACCAGCAACAACCCAAAGTCGGTGGGGCCGGCTCTAATCAGCTCACCTTAGCCCAGATGCGGAGCGGCCAAAAAGGCAAAATAATGGGGATAAACAGCGGCTCCGGCGTAGCCAGGAAGCTTGATGCCCTTGGCATCACAATGGGTAAAGAAATCACAAAGATAAGCGCCCAGTGGATAAAAGGCCCTATCCTTGTAAAACAGGGTCATACCCAGATTGCCGTGGGTTTTGGAATTGCATCGAAAGTGTTAGTGGAAATTATTAGCAGGGACATCGGATGAGAATACTTCTTCTGGGCAATCCAAACGTTGGCAAAAGCG
This sequence comes from Sedimentisphaerales bacterium, assembly GCA_016935195.1. Taxonomy (GTDB): domain Bacteria; phylum Planctomycetota; class Phycisphaerae; order Sedimentisphaerales; family Anaerobacaceae; genus JAFGRL01. The sequence goes on along the minus strand of JAFGRL010000041.1, from coordinate 1,515 downwards.
TAGTTTTTAATCGACTTACCGGTGCAAACGTCATCGTTTCTAATTGTGCAGGCACAACAGGTAAGTTTACAAATGTGATGCATCGGTCGGAATTGGACATTTCCTGAAATTTTGCTAATCCCTGTGATTTCTGAAAGGAAATGCCTTGAAAACGAACTTCAGGGGCCACGATTCAGTTACAATTCAATATGTGCATTGCCTTGCTTGGTCTGCATAGGCTTTTATCAGTTCAGGCTCGGCGTCAAAGAAATGGTCCGACGGGGAGATTATGAAGCCTCCATTTTCACCTGCCTGCTCGAAACATCTACGTACAGCAGCCCTGGTTTCCTCTTCGGAGCAATTCAGAAAATGATGGAACTGGTCGAAGCCGCCAATCATACAGACCTTTTGGCCAATCCGTTCTTTGGCCTGAGCCAAATCCGTATCTCCTCCCATATCCGGCGGCGTGAAAGTCTCCATCGCATCAACATCCATCGCAGCAATATCCTCCAGAATAGGCATCATTCCGCCGCAGGTATGATATGCAATTTTCTGGCCGGCCTGATGGGCCAGGCGAACGAGCTCACTATCATAGGGTGCAACAAAATCATTAAAAATCTTCGGCGAGATTACCGTTGTCGAGGCATCTCCTCCGCCTAATTCAAGGATATCGAAATTGGCACCTTTGAGGGATTGCACAAAAGGTACTTTTCTGCGCTGCATAATATGCAAAAATTCGTGGACCCATTTCGGGTCATCGTATGTTGCCATTATCATCTTCTCGGTACCTGCCAGACAGCAGGCATCCTGCCAACAGCCCGGCTGGCCAAACAAAGTAAAACCACATATATGTCCCCTGACAAGACCCTTTTGGCCGAACTCGGCCGCTGTTTTGTTCACAGCACTAATATCGCATACAGGCATCGTCATAAATTCAGAGATGATATCTATGTCGCTTTTGTTTTTAACGAGGTACTCGCTAACCCAGGTTGTCATCTCATTTGACTGAAGGACTAACGAGAGATTTCCCTTTGGCGTGACAATGGTGTATCGCACCGTTTTGTATTGAGTCTCTGATATTTCTTCTGCCTTGACCTGCCAATTGTCAGAGCATATCACGTAGCAGCCTAAATCCGGGTGGCAATATTCATTTCTTTTTTCATCAGGTATGCGGGGACACATCCAGTGGATAGGGTCCAGGCCGAAATAATCAAAAAACTCATCATTCGTTATTCCCGCCATATATTTCTTCAGGAAGTACGGCATTATATGATGTGTTGTCACCGGCAGCCGGTCCGGCACCTTGCCTTCGATTGCTGTTAACATACGCTGTTTTGAACTCATCTGTTGCGCCATAATTTGTAAGCATTCACAAATAAAATGTGCATTTTATGTCATTGCGAGCCCTGTACCGTATGATGCAGGGCTCGGCAATCTCAACGGCTGATAAGTAGAGATTGCTTCGTCGTAAACTCCTCGCAATGATTTTATAAAAGCTTGTCTCCCTTTGCGGATATAATATCCGCGAAACAATAA
>JAFGRL010000040.1 GCA_016935195.1 Sedimentisphaerales bacterium | reverse complement strand
GCCACGACTATTCGAAGGGACCCGATTGTTTAAGAATGTGCAATTGACAATTTTAGGTTTGCTATTCTCGTGATTGAACATCCCCCCTCCGTAAAAAGCTTCATTATTCTTAATCACACAATTAAAGATATATGGACTTGAAGCTTTGCAAAAAATTGCTCCACCGACCGACAAGAGAGACGGCAGTCCCAATACCTGCTCCTCAGGCCCATATCCGTTAGCTATAGTTAGGCCCATCAAGATAGAATTTCCATCTTCATTGCTATCAAAACGAAAACCTCTATGTAGCTCGGTCTCCATACCGTTGCAATCAATTACTGTAGCAGCGACGATATTCGGATCGTTTGGGTTGATGCTACGGACGGTGATTGGTTTGCCTAAGTAATCTATGTCTCTGTTGCCGTCGCCCGTGTAGGTGCCGGGCTGAAGTTCAACGACGTCGAAATCGTTTGCAGCGTTTATGGCTGCCTGGATGGTCGGATAGTCGCCGGTGCCGTTTGCGTCAACAACTATGATATCAGCCTTACAAGCAAAGACAGGCAGCACAGATATGAAGATGAATAACAGCTTTTTCATTTTCCTGCCCTCCAATGCGCATGCAGTATAAAGGTACCTGTTTAGACTTATACTATTGTAACACATTAGCCGCATATTTGTTCAAGGATTTTTTAGGATTTTTAAGTTTATTTTTACAAAAAATTATGTTAGGAATTTAGCGTCAAAGCCCAAATGATAAGGGAGACAACGGCTGGTTTTACCAAAAAAACAAGAAAGGGCTAATCTTTTTTCAAAAAAAGGCGGAGGATGTTAAGGGCGGTTTGTGCTGCTCGGGTGCGGATAGCGTTTCTGTTGCCGGGCAGTATAATTCGCTGCGTATGAGCAGCTTGAGCCGAATCCACACAGATATAAACCAGGCCGACAGGCTTTTGTTTGGTGCCGCCTGACGGCCCTGCTATGCCAGTTACGGCGATGGCAAAATCAGCTCGAGCTTTTTTGCGGGCACCTTGTGCCATAGCCTCGGCAACCTGTTGGCTTACAGCGCCATATTCGCCAATTAACTCGGCACCAACTTTTAGTTCCGAAATCTTTGCCTGGTTGCTGTAAGTAATCCAGCCGGCGGTAAAATAGTTGCTGGACCCAGGAACATCGGTAACCAACTTTGCTAAAAGCCCTGCCGTACAGGATTCTGCGACCGTAAGTGTCTTTTTCCGCTCCGTTAATTTTCGGCCTACCACTTCGGCTAAACTCTTATCGCCTTTGCTGAAAATCAGCTTTCCGAGCTTTTCACGAATCAGCTTTTCATCCTTTTGGGCCATTTGTTGAGCATGACTGTGCGTATCAGCTTCAGCGAGGATAGTTAAAGTAACAACGCCGCAATGGACTGTGCAGTTGATTTGAGGGTTTCTACCTCTCTGCATAAGGTTGCCAAGATTTTCAACTATGTATGACTCCCCTGCTCCGAAACAGTTCAGTCTAATCTGCACAATAGCCTGGTCAGAAATGCGACTTTTCAGCACAGGCATAACCGATTCTTCAAACATCTGCGTCATTTCCGACGGCACGCCGGGCATAGCGATTAGCAATTTGGTTTTTACTTTTGCCTTAATGCCTGGTGCTGTACCAAGATTATTCGAAAGTGCTTCTGCACCGACAGGTATATATGCCTGAATCTTATTTTTCTCAGGCATTTTCAAATTTCGCTTAATGAAAAAATTCTGTACTTTTTGCAGCAGCTCATTTTCCATCTGCAATTCAGCACCGAGAAATTTTGCAAATGCCTGGCGGGTCAAATCGTCATCAGTAGGACCTAAGCCGCCTGTTGCCAAAACAATGTCTGCATCATCGCTTGCCAGCTTTAATGCTCGTACAATTAAATCTATATCGTCCCCGATGGTGTAGGAGCTGACAACGGGTATGCCGATTGAAAGAAGTTTGCCGCTTAGATACGCAGCGTTGGTGTCTATGGTTCGGCCGGTGAGAATCTCATTGCCGATGCTTACTATACTTGCTTTTTGCATATCCCTAATGCTGACTGTTGTTTAGACGTTAAATCTGAAGTTAATAATATCACCGTCCTGGACCACATAATCCTTGCCTTCAAGTCGAATCCTGCCGGCTGCCTTAAGTTCTTTCTCACTGCCTAATTCTTTCAGGTCATCAAAAGCAAAGCTCTCAGCCCTGATGAAACCTCTTTTAATATCTGAGTGTACTTTACCGGCAGCATTGAGTGCAACAGCACCTTTGCTGACGGGCCAGGCTCGAACTTCATCTGAACCTACCGTCAGGAAACTAATCAGGCCAAGCACCGAATAACACATTTTAACAAATTTCTTAGCTGCCGATTCTTTTATACCAAGGTCCGCCATAAACTCGGCCTGGCTTTTGGCATCGAGCTGGGCAAGTTCATATTCAAGCTCAACGCAGATTGAAATGACGCCTTGAACACTTTCGTACACACTTCCGAGCTCAAAAGACTTATCTTTATCAGCCTCGGCAGGATTTATCACAACCGCCATTGGCTTTAGGGTCAAAAAACCAAGCGATTTTATCATCTCACGCTCAGCGTCGGTTTCAACAGCGGAACTTATGGGCTTTTCTGCTTCGATTGCAGATTGCAGCTTTAATTGCAGCTCCAATTCCGCCTTTTCGTGTGCCTGTGTTTTCGTGGGTTTATGCACTTGTTTTTGAAGCTTCTCAATTCGAGCTGTAACAAGCTCCAAATCTGCAAGTAAAAGCTCGGTTTTTAACTCCTCGAAATCTGCTGCAGGGTTAATTCTGTTTCTATAAGCCGGCACATCCGGTTTTTCGAATGCCCTGATGACTAATACAAGCAGGTCAACGGTTCTGAGTTTATGAATCAACCTCCTTGCTGCAGCTCTGCCATGTTCATCGGTGAAGTTAAAACCCGGCACATCAAGACAATCTATCGTAGCATGAGTTGTTTTCTTGGGCTTATAATACTGCTCTAACCAGTTAAGTCTTTCATCCGGAACCGGTACTATGGCCTCTTCGATTACGGCAGAGCCGGCAGGTGTTATCTCTTTGGAGCTTAGTGCGGAAAAAAGTGTGCTCTTGCCCGACTGTAATAGTCCGATTAGTGCTACCTTCAACCTTCTTGGTCTCCATAAATGCTGCGGCCGTGTGAATCGTACGCAACTATAGCCGGAAAATTAAGAACCTCCAGCCGCCTTATAGCTTCGGCTGCCAAATCTTGGTATGCGATTACTTCGGCTGAGACAATTAGTTTGCTTAGTAATGCACCGGCGCCGCCAAGAGCTGAAAGATGAACGGCACCGTATTCTTTTAAGGCCTGCCTGACATTACCGTTGCGGTATCCCTTACCTATCATCGCCTTGAGACCCTTTTGAATCAGGCTTGGGCTAAAGGCATCCATTCTTGACGATGTAGTTGGCCCGGCTGCACCAATTATTTGTCCGGGCGCAGCAGGTGTTGGGCCTAAAAAGTAAATAATTGCTCCATCAAGGTCAAACGGTAGTTGCTCACCAGCCTTTATTACCTCACAAAGCCTCTTATGTGACATATCTCTGGCGGAATAAACTGTGCCGGTTACAACTATTTCATCACCTGCCTTGAGTGCTCGCACTTCTTGTTCGCTTAAAGGAGGTTTTAGCTGAATCATTTTGCCCATAGGTAACTCATTCGTAAATGTGCTAATCAAAAACTATATCTCTTTGAACGGCGAGCCGAAGACTTCGGCAGTAAAGAGGTAAACTTCCGTTTCAGGTTCCTTCCAGGCATCAGCGGCAAGGCCTGCTTTGTGCGCGCAGCAGTACGAAAGGAATTCTTCTTTGCCCCAGCTGGTCTCGGTAGCTACCTGAGGCAGAAAGCAGCCCGACGCCCCAGCCCTTTTAATATAAATACCATCGGTCCCGAGGCGCAGGCTCAGCGGATCATCGGTTCGCTTCAGCGGCGATAGTACTGATATTTCCATATCAAGCTGGTCTAATTCGTCGGCAGTTATGGGGTAGGCAAAGAACCGCGGGTCACCGGTGGCAGAAGCCTTTGCTATATCACAAATCAGCTCTATAAATGGTTTATCAGAAGTAAATTGGCCGATACAGCCTCGCAACTTGTCCTGGTTTTTCAATGTTACAAAGCAGCCGCAGTGCTCGTTCAATTGTCGGTCATCAGTGCTTGGCTTTGGAATTGGTTTATGCTTTATTACGGCTTCAACGGTATCACGAGCAACTTTGAGCAGAGTTTGTTGTTGGCTCTCATTCATTTTTCAGCCGGAAAATACCTGACCCAATTTCTTTATTACATAAACCACGACAGCCAAGAATATGATAACGATAATTGTGGCGATATTGAAATATTTTTCTATTAATCGCCGGGCTTTTTGGCCAAAGAAATAAAAAAGCAGTGCCTCGCCACCAAACCTCATGGTTCTAAAAACCAGGCTTATACCAATAAATTTAAGAAGCGAAACTCCTGCCATTCCTCCTACCCAACTGAACAGCATATACGGGACAGGTGTAAGAGCCGATATTGCAATTGCCCAGAAGTCGTAAGCCTGATAAAGTTCAAGCGCCTGATGTGCTCTATGGCCTAAGTGAATAGGCCCGAAGCTTATCTGCTCGAAAAAATGCACCACCCTTTCGCCGCCGATAGCCAGGCCGAGTGAGAAGGCAATTGTTCCGCCAAGGACAGAAAAGGCTGAACAGACAAGGCCATATTTTATTGAACGTTTGGGCCTGCCCAGGCAAAGCCCAACAACCAGAACATCTGCGGGAATCGGCACACAAATCGGCTCGGTGATAGCAAGTACAATAAGCGCTAAAAGGCCGTAACGTGTATCAGACCAATGTAGGACCCAGTTATAAATTCGCCTGTGCCAGTGCCACCGGCTAACGGCTTGTGGACTGTCAACTATTTGTCTCAAATCATCCATTGAGATATAAAACCTGTCAGGTAACAGTTGTTCTTTATTTACAAGCTGGTTACAATGAATAACTTACAATCGAATAATAATCAATAATCAATTTCTCTATTCTATGGTTAGCCAGGAACAGATTGCGGTTCTAAGAGACGGATTGCGGGTGCTGGCACCGGCGAAAATTAACCTTTCACTGTTAGTGGCCGGCACAAGGCCTGACGGTTTCCACGAAATAGAAACAATAATGGCCAAGGTGAACTTCTTCGACGAAATTCTTATCCAGCAAGGCAAAAAGGCCGGGATTGAACTTATCTGCAATGGGCCTTATTGGGCACCGCAGGGTGAAAAAAATCTTGTTTATCAGGCCTGCAAATTGCTGCTCGATAGTTGCAGGTGCCGAACTAATATCAAGCTTACACTCACTAAAAACATACCCGCCGGCTCAGGGCTCGGCTCGGCCAGCAGTGATGCTGCAGCGACACTTATAGGTGTCGATAAATTTCTCGACTTGAAATCAGGCACTGGCCGGCTCGGCAAATTTGCCGTCCAATTAGGCAGTGACGTAAATTTCTTTCTGAATGGCCCTTTGGCGTTTTGTACAGGAAAAGGTGAAAAAATCAAAGAATTAGCCAAAAAATTTAATTTTCTGTGTTTTCTGGCACTGCCTGACGTAAGTATTTCTACTAAAAGAGTTTACGAAAATTACAAACACAACGAAGCTCTCTTTAAGCGGGTCAAAGGGGAAATTAAGCCTCTTATTGAGAAAAACAGGTTTGATTTAGTGTCAAAGATGTGCGTAAATATGCTGCAGACAACTTGCTTGAATTTATATAAAGGACTTGCAGATTTGAAAGCTGAGATTGAACGTTGGGGTTTGGCGCCATTGTGCGTAAGTGGTAGTGGTTCCGCTTTATTTCACATTAGAGACATATCTGACGAGCAATTTCTTTTTGATAGCCAGGAATTAATCAACCGTAAAACGGGTTGTAAAAGCGTCATTGCAACTAACAATAGATGGTGAACTTTTTTAGAGAGGTAAAGAAATGGAAATAAGTGAGGTCAGAGTCAAGTTAGTTACCAATAAAGATGAAAGATTAAGGGCTTTTTGTTCGTTGACGATGGACAACGAGTTTGTTGTAAGGGATGTCAAGATCATCGAAGGCACAAACGGTTATTTTGTTGCTATGCCCTCAAGAAAAATGAGCGACCACTGTGAGAAGTGCGGCAGTAAAAATCACCTCAGGGCAAAATTTTGCAACAATTGCGGGGCCTCTCTGCCGGAAAATCGTGTTAGGAAAGACATAAAAGGCAGAATGAAACTTCACGCCGATATAGCGCATCCAATAAATTCCGACTGCAGAAAAAAAATCCAGGAAAAAGCCATCTCCGCTTTTAAGCAGGAATTGGAAAAATCCACCCAGCCCGGCTACAAGCCTATGGAAATGGATGAACCGGATGATGAGGTTCCTGAGGTAGTCTAATAGAACATCGGCTTCCTCCAATTGCCAATGGATACGGCGGCGGCCAAGCCTGCTGCGAACTTCGCTGCGCCAACCAATACGTAGCTCAGAAAGCTTTTCTAATGGGGTGTTTAATACTACAGCGCAACTTAGTGTAAACAAAACGTTTTTACAGATAAAAATTAAAATGCAAAATGACATATTAAAAATCAAACTTATGCACTTATCATTTGTGCTTGGCTTGCTTGTGTTTGGTGCCTTCTTTTGTAATTTTTGAATTTTGCATTGTAATTTTGATATTTAATATAAATTGGCGTACCTGCTTACATATCAGTATGTTATCGCCATTAGCAAAACTGTAACTTGCGCTGTATTATTAAGCCTTCGGTATCATCGGCCATGCCAAGATAATCCAGGTCGATGGTTTTTACCTGCCCGCTTCAATCCGCACAGGATTCAGTCGGTAGTTTGAACCTTTGGTTTGCATAATTCTATCGCCCGGGACAGACCCGGCACAATAGCAAAGATGCCGCTTAGCCGTTTATAGTCCAGTTGATTTTTGATTGAGCGGTAAATGAGAACAAAGCCTAATGCTTTCGAAATTTCACCCAGTGGAATGGTAAAACCTGTTATGTCGTTTAGCATAGAAGGATTGCACTGCAAGCCTATCGATAGCAAATCGGCCAATGTGCACAATTTGTTCGATTCACAAACTTCGCCAACAAGCTCTGCGGTAAAACAGTCTTCCAGATTGTGACTCTCTGAGATACCGCCAAGGCTGCTCTCGAATATATGCATCTGGAAATTACCGTGACCTGACAAAAAGAATGATATATTGGCATCACCAATTTCATCCTTTATCAGTTTACTTGCCTCATACAACAAGCTGTTCAGGTTGTTCTTGCCCAAAATGGATTTATAGAACTGCGCTGCAAAACTGACCGTATCAAACTTATCTATAAAATCTTTCTGGGCGAGGATGATATCGTTGCAGAGGATATCCAGCTTATTAGCCTGGGTTTTTCGCTCCTTGTTGAGCTTGCTGATAAGCAGTCGCAATCTTCTATTTCGTATTTGACAGTCCATAAGAGTTTGTTTTGTCAGAAAAGATTTCCTCCGAATGCCCTGTTTTTCTTAAATTCGGCACTGCGGCCCTAAAGCTTTATGTACATTTGTTATCCGCCTGAACTTATTGGGCCCAGACCTATAAATAGCACCTTTTCAGCTTTGTCGGTGTGGGCTATCAACTGTAAATCACTTTGAGATTTAGTGGAGTCAGCGCAAAACTTTTTATTCCTAACATTTTCGGACTGACTTTTGTTAGGATGGTCATCTCAATGGAAGGTTGTTCAAGCCGGGTGAAAAGGTGAAAAAAATGGTGATGTTATGATGTAAAAAAGGGAGACACAGGCGATTTGTAACGTACGTGACGTCACCCTGCCTCCCAGGCGTTGCGATATGCCAATCTTTTTTCAAATTAATCATTTAGCGAAACCGCTCGTTTGCATTCGCAACTAATATATTATACATCAAATTACAGGTTGAAGCAAGAAAATTTTGTAAAAATACGATTTTGACATAACCTGTGTACTAACACAATCTTGTGAAATTAGAAAATCTTTGCCTTCAGCCGAAAAATATGTAAATTTTACTGACCTGTCTCGAAGAAAATTATAGCCGGAGCTTTTTCTTTCTTGATAAAGCCCGTGATATCGGTTAAAGTATACTCGATTGTCGAGCAATTGTTATACAGAAAGCTTTTTGTATTTACGCTGTGATAGGTTGTAAGTTTAGTCAGGAAAGGTCATTTTTATGCTGAGAGTCAAGTCGCGTACGGGTGAATCGGTCCAGCAGATGATAAAACGCTTCAAGAAATTGTGCGAGAAAGAGGGTTTAATCAGAGATATGAAACGCAACGCTTACTATGAAAAACCCTCCGAAAGAAATCGCCGGCGTATGCGAAAGGCTCAAAGAATTTCCAGCATGGCCAATAGAGACAGAGTAAGATAAAAGCCCCGCCCACAACGACCGACAGAGATTCAACAACCACTCAACATTGCTCTTAGCAGCATTTAGCCTCTATCTCTGCACCGGCCAAAAGACCCAATCTCCTTCATCAGCATATTTTTTTACTCGGCCTTTATCGCCCCTGGCAGCCTCTCCGCTGTCATCCTTGAAATTGCTTCCGACGCCATACAGCATAAAACCGTCATCGGTCTTCTTATATACCAACGGCTTATCGCTCCAGGGGTCCATCGGCAATTGCTTAAGATAGCCGGCTGTGATTAAGGCTTCCATTTTTTCAGGGTAAGTCCCGACATCCTGTCTGTACCTCGACATCGCAATTATCACCAAGGTCGCTTCTGTGTCAGCCTTGTTTCGATAACTTATTTCATGCACTTTGCCAAAAGCTGGTGCAAGAATGTTTAGCAATATGTTTTTTTTAATCATCTCAGCAGTTTCTTTTTCAACATCAATTCCTTCGGCACGAATCTGTGCCGGGCTTTTGCCGGCCATATCTTCCCCAAAAGCGTAGTAATCATCGGCCATTTGTTTAGTTTCGAGTTTATTGGGATGAGTGAATAAAAAATGTATGGGTGCCATCCAAAGCCTATCAAGAATATAACTTTCAATCGCCTTTGAACCGGTTAGACCACTTATAGGTTGTAATCGCGGCAGATATAGATGTCCCCCACCAAATCGATCATCTGTAAAACATCTCTGAATTTCATCATACATACACAGCTTTTCAAATTTCAAGTTCATAATAAAATCCTCACCGGAGATCATTTGCTCAAGGTCCTGTTGTAATTGGGCCAATATGGTTGCCTCTATCTGTCGCTGATTGAGAATGTCGCGGATGGTGCTGGCACTCAAAGCTTCAATGGCCATACCAAGAAGCTGTTCAATGAAAGTCTTATCTCCCTTTAAATGTTGGCCAAGACGATAGCAAGCCTTCAAATCTTCAAAAGCCTTATCATACATCCCCTCGTCAACAAAAAGATTAGCCCTCCAGCACAGTGAGTACATCAGTTTTCGAATTTCTGAAAGATGTGGAAGAAGAATAGACAGTACCGACCTGCTATTTGGATCACCTTCATAATTGCGCCAATAGTATGGCTTTTTTGTTCCTTCAACAACAAGCTTCAAAACGTCGTTATGCTCATTTAGGCAGATTTTTATCCTTTGCTTGTCTTCCTCTGTTGCCTCGTAGTATCTTTTGCCAAGCAGGGCCGAAATTTCCTTCGGCAAATCTTCATACATTTTTGCCGCCTTGTGATAAAGTGGAGCTGCGTTCATCGATTCTGCAGCTTCGGGTTGAACAAGTCGGTTAAGCTCGGCAATGTAATCGGTTGTAACACTTGGCTTGCCGCTGAAAAACCAGACAATATAAAAAATCAGACAGACAAAAATAATAACTATAGCCTGGGTCATTCGAGCGACGATCGTCCGCCATAAGGGCCGACAGCGTTTTTTGGCCCGGCGCAGCAGAACGCCAAGCAACTTGGCATCACCAAAATTCTCTATTAGCTGCTGCACTTTTTCTTGTCTTTCCTGGTCTGACTTACAATCCTTCAATTTATCTTCAAAATGACCTGCCAGCTCAGTTCCAACATCAGCTCTTACCTCCCTGCGATACCGCATATTCCGAAGAATTAACTTTACAAACTCGTCGCAGCCTGCCGGTAGATGCTTAAAACGTGGAATTCTCGCACTGCGCCTGCCAAATATCAGTTTAGCAATTAAAGAACCCAAGCAAGCCCCAATAATCATGCATAATAGTAGAGAAATAAAAAAAGGATTTCTTAGTGTGGTTATAGTTGAAAGAAAACTTCCCATTAGTATACCGACTAATGCCCCAACTACAATCCCCACAATCACTATTATTAGTCTCATAATGCGTCCTATACAGATGTAAGTATCGCTAAAATCTTTAGCCCAGCACGCATAAGCACATCTAAGTGTCTAATGTTATCTTTGCACCGGCCAAAAGACCCAGTCACCTTCATCGGCATATCTTTTCACTCGGCCCTTATCGCCCCTAGCAACCTCTCCGCTGTCATCCTTGAAATTTCTTCCGACGCCATACAGCATAAACCCGTCATCGGTCTTCTTATAAACCAGGGGCTTATCGCTCCACGGGTCCATCGGCAATTGCTTAAGATAGCCGGCCTTGATTAAGGCTTCCAATTTTTCAGGATAAGCTCCGACATCCTGTTTATACCTGAATATTGCAATTATTGTTAAAGTCGCTTCTGTGTCGGCCTTGATTCGATAACTTAATTCACTTATCTTTGATAGAGCAGGCATAAATACTTGAATTGGCCAATATCGAGCTCTCATTAAAGTCGACCACTTCTCCACTTCCATTTCTAAATCATCTTTTTCTTCCCTCAACTGCCAGGGTGTCTTGTGGGCTTTATCCTGAGCAATATCGTAAAATTGATTGAATTCAGAAACAATTTTACGCCGATTCGCACCTAAAATTGCCAACAGCCATGACTGAGCTACATCTTCGAGATTGTCCTCATCCTCTTGTTCACCATTTATCATCGCCATAAATTCTTTTAATTGACCAGGTATCAAATGTCCTGAGCCTTTGCCGTTGTCGGTGTAGCATCTTTGCACAAAATCCATTGTATAAAATCGTTCCGTCTCATAGTTCATAATATAGGTATCTTCAGCCATAAGTTTTTCGAGTTCAGCCTGAAAGCTTTTTAACAATTGACTGCTAACTTGTTGATTTTCCAAAATCACAATTGCGCTCTTTAACGAAAGAGCTTGAATGGCTATTCCCACCAACTGATCAACTAACGAACGAGGACCCTTGAAATGTTGTGCTGTCCGGCAGCAGGCCAACAAATCATCAAAAGCACCCTCAACATCACCATTATATGCCTTCAGTTTCACCTGCCAGACTATCATTTTCGCCAGATTCCTGATAGATGATAATTCAGGCATAAGAACATTCCAGATAATGTCATCTTTCGCCTCCCGCTTCCACCAGCAGTGTGGTTTTTGACTGGCCTGTCTGAAAAACGCTATAGCCTCAGTGTTGTCGGAAAGACACTGCTTTAACGAGGCAAGTTCCTCTTTAGTCAAATCTGTAGGCCAATCTTTGCCTCTTATCGCTTTAAGCAGGTCTATTTGTTCTGTACTTGTATCGTGAGCTACTAAAGGCGGCTTGCTGTAAGCATCAATAGCTTTTTGATAAAGTGCTGCGGCGTTTAGGTTCTCATCAGCAATCGGACGGGCAAGTCGAGTCGCTTCTTCGATGTAATTGACATTGATGGAAGGCTCACCGAGTGAGATGTAAAAACAATAGATAATGAACGATAAAATCAAAACACCGAAAGTTTGGAAAGTTCTTGCGAAAATCGTCCGCCATAATGGCCGGCAGCGTTTTTTTGCCCGACGCAGCAGAACGCCAAGCAGCTTCGCATCACCAAAATTTTCTATTAGCTGCCGAGCTTTCTCCTGCTTTTCCGGATCAGATTTGCACTGCTTCAATTCATCTTCAAAATGTGCAGCTAACTCTGCGCGGACATCATTGCGCACTTTCCTGCGATACCGCATTTTCTTTACCACGAGCTTTATAAACTCAGCAGCACAAGCGGGTAGATTTTGCAAATCGGGTTTTTTAGCTGTCTTTGCCATAGCGACCTCACATATTTGCATTGCGTTTTTAAGCGTTTTTCTATACGCTATACGCTAACCGCTGTACGCTAAATTCGTAAGTGCTCCGCTGAAGACAAGATTTAGCCCTGCTGTTAGTTCTTTAAGTTCTTGTTTTTGCTTTGCAAGCTGGGCCTTGCCCTTGCTGGTTATCGAGTAGTATCTTCTTTTGCGTCCGGAATCTGCCGTCTCCCACCTGCCCTTAACAAGTCTCTTTGCTTCGAGGTTGTATAGCAACGGATACAGCGTACCTTTTCCAAGAGTTAAAATCTCCTCGCTTCTTTGTTCAATCGTCTGGCTCAATTCATAGCCGTACATCCGTCCTCGTGATAGAATCTCCAGCACAACCACAGGTGCAATTCCTTTTAACAGTTGACTTTCAAATTTCATAAAGACCTCCTTTTTTTTACATTTTTTCCTGCATCTTATGTCTTGAGTTTAATCTTGCTTTACTTATTATGTTATACATACTATGCAATGTCAAGTGAAAAATTAAAAATTTTCAGGAAATTTCTGTAATACCAGCATTGATAATCATTTAAGATGTGTCGGTAAGCTCTTTCTACTTGCAAAAGCACTTTTTTCCTTATAAAATCATAACGAGATACAAAACACGATTCACGAGACACAAATTTAATACGGAGCAGTGGCCGAGTGGTTTAAGGCGACGGTCTTGAAAACCGTTGTACCGAAAGGTACCGGGGGTTCGAATCCCTCCTGCTCCGTTAGGTTAGCTTCCTTGATGTGAGGGATGAGAACACCCGCAGGTGCGCAAGCATATGCTACGGGGGTTTGACACCGCCGAAGGCGGGGCCCGATGCCGTCTCGGAATCCTGCCTGCTCCGGTTGTTTTTATCAGTGCCAGGTAGGGTCATCTGATTATTTTTATTGCCTAACATTCCTGTTGATAAAGAGTTATCACTTTCGGCAATTTCCCCACTGTCATTTGACTTGTTGACATTCGCAGACAAAGAGTTTTTATCAAAGTAAGCATTTTTTGTAAGCTGGTTTGTAAGCACTTTTGTCGATTCCAACAGACATATTCTCCCTGCCGGTTTCTGTATAGTTGTACAGCACTTTGTAAGCTCCTCGACTATTGTCTGGTTGAAATAAGGCCAAAATCCAGAATTGTTGATGAATCTGACAGCATTTTGGGGCAAAAACGTGGTTGGACCGGAGAAAATCCAAGATTTTGAGCAATTAGCTCAAATTTCGGGGTTTTTGGAAAGGGATTTGGGGGCGACAATTTAATCAAGGTGTACTTCTTGTGTATAGTGTTCCACTGCCTGGAAAGTTCCTTACATAGATTTATCAATCTATGCACTTTGTAGTTCTGGATAAGTTTGTGGGCCTCGGCAACGTAGCCTATACGACTTCGAAGACTTGCAGATAGACAATCTGATTTAGTTCCATATAAGAAACTTTGGCCACGGGTTGGTGGTTCGTGGCCCAACAGAATCCGGATGATAGTCGTCTTCCCGGTACCGTTTCGGCCCAGAAGGCCATATACGGTTCCCTGTTTGATTTCCAAATCGATACCATCCAGGACACATCGGCCGTCAAAGTACTTGACCAAATTTTCAGTTCTTACAATGGCATCATCCATAACTAACCCTTCCTGTTAGCGAATCTGAATTTTTCGAGACAATCCTTAAACCATTGCGACAAAGTATCTTTGGTAATCTGCATATGAATCGCTTCAACGATAGTTCTTTCGAGTTCCTTGTGGATAATCTTCTTTCGTACAGATATGGTTAAATTGGTATCAATGCTGCTGACAAAAGCGCCGGAACCTGCCTTTGTGATTATTATTCCTTCCCGCTCAAGTTGCCGGTAAGCCTTTACTATGGTGTTTGGATTTATTGCAATCTGGGCGGCAAGCTGCCGGACAGTGGGTAATTTTTCACCCTTCTCAAGCCTGCCCAGTGCTATGTCACGCTTGACCTGGTCAATTATCTGCTGATAAACTGGCCTGCCCGAGCCGTAATCTATGCGAAACTGCATTAAATCTATTCCTTTAATCGTTCTATAGCAACTAATACAAATATATCACACTTGTTCGAATTGTCAATAGCCAAAATAAATTTTTTTTGACTTTTTCTTCTTCAGCCTAAAAACCAATGAAAAAACAATCCAAATTACAGCAGATTCTTTGAGCATCTTAAGCAAACATTTCGGTTGCCCACCGACCGGAAGGTAAGTGAACTGTCGACGGGAATGAGGGCTGCTTTAAATCTTAAATTGGCTATGGCGACAGGGCCGGAACTGCTTATTCTTGATGACCCCACACTTGGGCTCGATACGGTTGCCCGCAGGCAGTTCCTTGAGCTCGCAACTGAGGTGCTTCAAGGAAATGGCAGAACGATTGTATTTAGCTCACACATTCTCTCAGATGTGGAACGAATTGCCGAGCGCGTTGGAATACTCACCGGCGGAAAACTTGTGGTGGATTGCCAACTGGAAGAGCTGAAAAAGAGGGTAAAAAAGTTACGATTGATTTTCAAAGAACAGCCGCCCGGGGACTTACATTTGAAGGAGATAATAAGTCATAAAATACAAGGCCGGGAGCTGACGGTAACGGTTGCGAACTGGAACCAGAAGAAACAGGCCCTGCTTGATACCTTCAAGCCTGTCAGTTGCAGTGAGATACCAATGACCTTAGAGGACATATTCATAGAATGCACAAGAGTTGACCAGGAATCTTTTAACAATCAATAACAGGAGGTTGCAATGTTTGCGTTAATAAAAAGGGAAGTCAGGGACAATATCGTTTATTTCCTGGGAGCTGTCATTCTTGCAATGGCTTTTATAGCAATCCTGGTTTCTTTATTTTTTTATAATGAAGCTGGCAAACTTCCAAGGACCGCTCTTCGAGCGTGTATTTTTATCGGAGGCTTTATGCTTACATTCGGCTCATGTTGCTTGGGTGCTGCCCAGATGTATTCCGACCGTACAAAGAATATCTCTGCTTTTTTATCCAGCCGGTCTGTAACACGAAATCAAATATTAATTGCAAGAATAATCTCCGGGATTCTGGTTATAGCGGTGGTTCTTGTTCCTTTGACAGTTACAACTGTGGCATTTATGCGGCTGGCTGTTGAGCCATTCTTAGCCGAGTATTACCTGAGTGCTTACTGGCATGTCTATTTAATGGCATTTTTAATGGCCTTTGCCTGCTATTTGTTAGGCATGCAGACCGGCTGGACCTCGAATAAATTGACCCCGACGATGGGAGGGCTTGCACTTGTCTGTCTCTTGCTTCCTCTGGTTATTGTAAAAGGTTTCGGTTTGCAGATTTTTGTAATACTCGTAATTTTCATCTGTGCTTCCTTGGTACGTGTGTGGAGTAAATTCATATCCACTCCTCTTTAGGGAAATGAGCTATGAAAAAGTCAATGCATAATTTAATAAAGGTTTTTGCAACAGGCTTTATTGTCTTGGTGTTGTTTTCTCTTCCCCTGTTCTGGGCACGCTGGTTCTGTAAGGTCTCTTTTGATTCAATTGTGAATAAACTCCACATAGAAACTGTCTACATGAAACCATCGGGGTTTTTGCCGCCTGAATTAGAGTCAGACCCTAACATTGTGCGACAATCTGTAGTTATGGCAAGAATACAAAGTGATTGGTTAACTAGAATTCTCGGAGTTAATGAGTATGTCCAGCAAAGACAAGTTGGAGAAGAGTTTTGCGATGTTTATTTTTATCTGGATGACTCAGATCAATGGTCTTATTTTGACAGAAATTCAGGATTAATAGTTTGTCAGTTCATAAACAAAGAAAGTTTTAAGGACAAAACGGTATTTAGAGGGAATGTGAAACTGTTCATTGGACCGGATGGAATCTCAGAGACACCGGATGAAAGCTTAGGCAGATTTTTATCCCCCGTCGGTGCAGTGGCGGAGGAGACTTGGCCGTCCCTTATAGTCTATGACAAAAAGCTCCGACGTTTTTACAGGATTGATTTGGAAGAAATGAAAGTATTCAAGGGGCCAGAGATTTTGCAGGATAGCCAATTTCAACTGGTTCAAGTCGGCAAGTTGATTAAGGGGCCGGACTCTGTTTATATTGATTGGCATACTCCTGAAAGGAAAGGATCTGGAGAAGAGGCCAAGGGAAAATCAACTCGTTTTAAACAATACCAGGATGGTTACTTAATACCAATTGTCCATCAAGATGCAGTGAACACGGCTGGTCGGTATATACTGGTTCTTGATAATTCAGGTCAGATTCATTTGCTTAACAGGCGGACATTGGAAATCTCTGGAAAAGCCGGTTATCTGCCGGCACCACGGACGTTGTTTCCGTCAAACAAATCTGTAACTGCTAAAGATTTGCTGGCCTACCGAGTTTTGCCGGTGGCATTTGATGGAAAATATGCGGGAATGTGTGTTGCTGCTGTTTCGCGTGAAGGTACGGCTATGGCCCTTGCGGTTTTCAATGAAAAAGGCGAGTTAGTAAAAAGGGAGGATACCATTTGGTCAAAATACATTGGGGCACAAAACGAAGACTACAACATTTATTCGAGCGAAGCAGTGTGTTTCAATACACCCTGGGGGCCCACTAAAACTATATTCAAATATCTGCTTGAAAATCTTCATCCACCTATTTTAAGTCTCGCCTCTTATTTTGGGGCTTCGGCCTTTGAGGCCCGCTCCGGCCATCGTGCTCTTTTTGTTTTGCCGGATTCCTTTATTGCAATGAAGGGCAGACAAATAGATAAGAGAAGTATTGATACGTTTGGGGCAGCCTTAATTTTTATGTTACCTTCGATAATACTGGCTGCTTTACTTGCCTGTCGAGTGAATAAAGACGCCCTTATTGTTGGCCTGTCAAAAAACACGAGAACTTATTGGCTAATTGGTACTTTTTGCTTCGGCCTAATTGCATACATTACATACCGATGTACCCGACCAAAGACAGCCTTGGTTACCTGCCGAAACTGCGGGAAACTAAGGAGACCTGATATGGATAAGTGCCATCGCTGCGGAAGCGATTGGGAAGTTTTAGAACTTCAGCCGCCGGACTGGCTAGTATGCGATACTCGATAAAGCAGCACTGAATTTTAGCCACTTAACCGATAACCGGTGGATGAAACTGCAAGCTTCTTATGTTTGACGTATAGTACACCTGAGTACAGAAAATTCAGTATAGACTCAGGCTGGGCCTTTCTCCTCTAGGCCCGGCCTATTTTGTGCGCTTTCTGCGGCAAAACGGCCTTTAATTCAAACTTTCAAAAAAAGCGAAAATATTTGACTGTTCACTTCCTTTTAATTAAACTACTCGTAGAAATATCAGAAAAGTAGTTTTATCCAGGTATGGAGGTTATTATGGTAGAAGGCAGTTTGGATATAGAATATACCCCTAAAAAGGAGGTTAGAACCTACAGGGTTCAGAGAGGCAGTCTTTATACTCAGACAAAACAATATGATAAAGAAGGGAAATTAGAAAAGGAAATCTGGGAGAGAGACACTATTGAAGGGTCTATCATTTTAGATGATGCAGCATATATTTCGAGGAAAAAATATGAAGAACTCGATAAGAAGTTTGGTTCTTCTGAAAAAGTTGACCTTTCAATAACAATGAAATCTGCTAAGGACGAAGGATATTTTGGAAGTGACGGTTTTGTGTTTATAATCTTCCAGGGAAAACCTTATTGCAGCTCTGAAGTTATTGAGATAGATCCTCCCCTTGGAGAAGAATTCCAAATCGATGCTTAAATCTCTTAAGCTCCTTTTGGCTTAGCCTCGGCCATCATAGTTGCAAATCCAGAAGGAATTCAGGTATATCATTAGAAAAATCCCCTTTACAGTTAAGAAAATCCTTGCCTCTGGCCGTGCCCGGTTATTTTTGCCTGGTTTTCATTTCAAAACGCGGGGTAGAAATTTTTAAAAAAGCTAATTTTTTTGTTGACTCATACCGATATAGTGTTATAGTTGTATATAACAATATCTCTTATTAAGGAGTTTTAGCCATTTTTGTACGAATTGAACCATCGTCATCTGTGCCGATATACCGGCAGATTATTGACCAGATAAAGTATCAAGTTGTAACTGGTGTGCTAAAAAAAGGCGATAAGGTGCCCAGCGTCAGAGAATTGGCGGCAAAGCTGGCAGTCAACCAGAATACAATCCTGAAGGTCTATAATGAGCTCTGCAGGCAGAATGTACTCAAAATCGAAAGAGGTGACGGTACATACGTTTCTTCTAATAAGCAGACTATTCCGGGAGCAGAAAGAAAAAAGGTTGTTGCCAATGTGCTTCGCGAGGCTGCTGTGCAGGCGATTCATCTGGAGGTCTCTGTTGAGCAGGCGAAGGAACTGCTGGAAAAGGAATACAGAGCTATCAAATCAGTAAAGAAAAAATCGGAGCACCCTTAAAGGATGATAAGTTTCCGCAATCAGTATTATGAGATATGGCGTAGGGATTACTTTCCAGAGCAATGGCAGAATATAAAATCAGGAGTTTAAGGATATGGGCAAAAATGCTATAGAAATAGAAAGCTTGAAATTTGCATACGGCCGAAATGAAGTCTTAAAAGGCGTTGACCTTGAGGTGCCGCAAGGCTCGATATTCGGCTTTTTAGGCAGAAACGGTGCCGGCAAGACAACGACTATAAAGCTGCTGTTGGGCTTATTGAAACCAAGGGCCGGAGCCTGCAGAATCCAAGGGATTAACCCTCAAAATGACGAAATCGCTGTCAGGCGAACAGTGGGCTATATGGCAGAGGATCAGCAGATGTATGGCTGGATGCGGATTGGGCAGATTGTCAAGTGGGTAGGGAGTTTCTATCCGGGCTGGGATGATAAACTTACAAACCAGCTTTTGGATATGCTTGAATTGCCAACAAAGAGCAAAGTTAAAACCTTATCCAAGGGACAAAACAGCAGATTAGCTCTTCTGCTTGCGTTGGGGCATAAGCCTAAGGTAGTTATCTTAGATGACCCGACGTTGGGATTGGATCCGATAGCAAGAAAAGACTTTTTGCGGCATGTGATAGAGCTCCTGCAAACCAATGGTGTAACGGTTTTCTTTTCAAGTCATCTGCTTTATGAAATTGAGCCTGTAGCTGACCATGTTGCTATTTTGGATAATGGCGTAATTATCAAAGCGGCTAAAACTGAGTTACTTAGAGAAAGCGTGAGAAAGTTTATTCTGTGCCCGAAGCCTGAGGCTGATTTGAGCAGTATAGCGCCTGTTCTGGATGTGGTCAGGTCGGGTGAAAATGTTTCGGTAACAATCGAAGATTGTGATGAGCAGAAACGGGCAGCTATAAAAGAGATGGCAAGTAATACAGCAACAGAGACAGGTTTGAACCTTGATGAAATTTTCGAGGCTTACGTCATCGGCAATAAAGGCAAGGCGGTTAAAGTATGATAAAACCATTGATCTGGAAAGAATGGCACGAACAACGATGGAAAATGGCATTTGGTACAGTGATGCTGCTGTTTTTTACAGGCTCTTTCCTGGCAGCAAGGGTTACGACTCAAAGCGAACTTTTGATAGTCCTCTGGTTTTTCGGCGGATTGATATTGGCGCTATATAGTGCAATGGGAGTTTTCGCACCAGAATGGACCGGCCGAACAACAACTTTTCTTGTTTCAAAGCCTGTCGCAGGATGGAAAATCTTTGCCTGTAAATGGCTGATCGGCTGGCTCAACTTTGCGGTTCCAATGATAGTATGCAGCTTGTGCCTGCAGTTTGTAAGTCTTGGCTGGGGTGCGGGTAATATTATAAAAGGCATATTGGTGTCACTGTCTATGGCTACCATGTTTTATTCGATGACGTGCTGTTTTGCACCTCGAAAGAGCAGTGAGGCAATGGTTGGTTTTGCCGGATTAATCGTGGTCTTTGGCATGCTTGTTCACCTTATGGTTATTAATGTAACTGTGATTATGGAAAATTACCAACACCTCTCGTTTTTTCGGCAAATGTTTATGTTTATCAACCCGGTGTTTTGGATGATGCCGATAAGTCCCCTTAATTCTAAAATACATGAGGGCATTTTATTTATTGAACAAGGGCTTTTGTTTGCAGTTGTTATATGGATCGGATTGGGCAAGTGGCAAAGGAGATCATAAGTTATGCAGTTACTCTGGAAAGAATGGCGACAGCAAAAATGGCTTATTCTCGTCGGATCACTCGCCGGAATAACACTTCCCATATTTGAATGGCTTAATAATAGTAAGTTCAAGCCCCAAATCAACAACACCGAAACTGGTAGCATAGCCGTATTGATTTGTGGCGTTTTATTTGCAATAATTCTTTCAGCTGCCTCAACCCATCATGATCTTAAAAAAGGCACTGATAACTTCTGGCAAAGCAGACCACTCACAACTCATAAATTATTTATAACTAAGTTCCTTATCGCAGCCATTCTGCTCTTTCTTGCTTTTCTGTTCGTTCAAAGCATAGATTTTGTCACTCATTCAAGGCAGGATTCTTTTCCCACTCTAGCACGAGCTGCCTTAACTTACACATATCCGATTGCTTTGATTGCGTTTTCCTTGACAATGTTTCTTATTGCTATCATGAGAGATACTGCCAAAGCCGTTCTCCTTGCAATATGGGCAGCATTGCTTATCTACTTTCTGCCATTGTTGACTAATACATTGCATTGGTTGAATATTTTTGAGGTTATGGATCAACCTTCAATGACACTATCGATAATTGATTACCTCATATGGCTCACTTCGTTGCCCGAGAATATAGGCCATGGTGTAAGCATCAATCGGCCTGCATGGATGCCCCATAATTTTTACCAAGTTATCGATTCTAAAGTGCAAGTCAGTAACGCTAAAAATTTATGGTATATTATTACCTCTCCGGAGTATTTAAGATATTTACTGTTTGTCACCTTCACCGCTATTGCTTCTGCCTTATGTATATTTCTAACGGTAAAAGCAATAAAAAATAATTGGCGGTGGAGGCCAGAACAGAAGACTATTGCCTGGACATTAGGCCTGTCTGCGGCATTTATTTTCGCCGTTGCTATGCTGCAGGCCGGACACAATCTTGGTATTGTTAGAACGCATAACAACAGAGAGATAATTTCCATAATATCGCTCTGGGAGAAAACCGAAAACAAATATAACTGGACAGGCGAAACAATCGGTGATGACCAAATTCATCGCAGAACAGGCGGTCAGACAACCACATACATTAAAGATGATCTGATGTTTAGGATTTCGATAGGGTCTCAGATAAATACGGATCCGAACGGCCCAAGATTGAATTGGAAAACACCGCTTAAACAGCACTTCTTTTTTGATATCTATCGTTTCCCATATACTAAAGAAGGTTTTCATCTCTCAGAGACGCGGTTCTTTGTTACCAACCCCATCGCCCGAAACTATCCACAATTTATTTTTGGAAGCTTCGTTCGCAATGACCGTTTATATGCAGCTTATCGTCCACAGTCACCTGAGCAACAGAAAGATCGGCGAATCTATGAAAATCCGCTTCATTTTTTAACTGTCGATGTGAGTAATCCGAATGAGCCTAAACGAATCAGCGATACAGAAATATCCCAGCCAAAAAGCTGGAACGGGACAATGACGAATTACAACGAATATTGTTATATCAACGATGGCGATCGATTGCTGATTCTCTCTGTCGCAGAGCGCGACAAGCCTGAAATCATCGGCCAGGTTGACTTGGATCTGAATTGGCCAAAGTTTCCGGATAGGCAGATATGTGTTATTGAGGATAAACTAATCTGCAATGATCGTTGGCAAATAGCGATTTTTGATTTGGCAAAGCCGCCTGAGCCTAAACTTGTTTTTTATGAGGCGTTTAAAGAAAAGGAAGAAGGGAACCGGGAAGAGTACATTGGCGCAATTACCTACAAGCAGGGTATTGTCTACGCAGCTAAAAAGTCAGGGATATTTGTGTATAAACTAACCGAGGATGAAAACGGTAATTTGACCAGCGAAATGATTGGACACCGCAGGGCAACTCCCGTAGAACGATTAGCAGGCCGACAATTACCTGAACGTTTGATATTAATAAATGACATGTTGGTTGAGTCTGCAAATTTTTTCGGAGTTCTTGTTTATGATGTTTCAGACCCAACGCGACCGAGGCGTGCTTATCATGGCGAAAACCTCAGTTACACAACTGATATTGGCATCTGGAATGAATTGTTATATATGGTAGACCATTCGAATCAGCTTATTTTTCTTGAAATTCCGAAAGCGAATTAATTGATTCATTATTGGTACTGGCGATACTATTTTGACAATACCAAGGTAAGCCACTAAAGCTTGCACTACTTCAGGTTTTAGGAGCCAGGCTGAATCTGTTATTTCAAATTCGACATGGCCAACTCCAACTTCTTTAGCAATAGTATCCTGCAAAACGTCCAAACTAATTAGGCCAGGTAAGTGAGTCAATGTGGTAAAGTAACTTCAAGTGTTGGCACATGAATCACATCTTTAGGACCAAAATGGACAGCAGTAAACTACAAAACCGCGTTAACGGCATCGAAAACGCGGTTTTACAACGAGGGCGAAGGGACTCGAACCCACAACCTTCGGATCGACAGTCCGATGCTCTAACCAATTGAGCTACGGCCCCTAACCTAAAACAATCATTAAATGTACT
>JAFGRL010000039.1 GCA_016935195.1 Sedimentisphaerales bacterium | reverse complement strand
TGATAGTATCGCCGAATAATATGACCATTGACGTCAATACCGGCCTTATAGAATGGACACCGACCGAGCAGCAGATAGGCCCGAACATACCGGTAACCGTCCGTGCTGCAAACATAGCAGGCTCAGATGACCAGAGCTTCGGTATCGATGTATCGGGTATTATCCCACAGATTAGTTCAATACCGCCAACTACAGCAACTGCTGGTGTTCCTTACAGCTATGATGTCGATGCCAACGGCACACCTGAGCCGACGTATGAGCTGATAGTATCGCCGAATAATATGACGATTGACGTCAATACCGGCCTTATAGAATGGATACCGGAGCCGAATCAAATTGGTGATGTGAATGTTATTGTTGAGGCCAGTAATATAGTAAGCTTTGATACACAGAGCTTTACCATTACTGTATTTCCGTCAGATAATTTTGATGACAACAAGCGAAGTGCAATGTGGCGATCACACACAGAGGATTATAGCAACATATGGGTACTTGAAGATACCAATCGATTGAATCTTAGAGCTACCGGCGATATTAACGACCTTGTCGCTTTTTATGTAGCCAACGACTGGGAGTTCGAAGCCAATGAAGATTTCGCAGTAGAAATCGATTTCCACTATAGTGTTATTAGTGACCAAAACGGCTGGGTCGCAATGATAGTCGAAGATGACCATAACTGTGCCTCAATCTCTGCCGGCTCTGATAACAATGAATCGTATTTCTACTATGAAGTGGTTGCCGATGGTAATGTGGTATTTGAGCGAGAGCCCAGAGATTCAAATGACGGAACACTGTACATTTGGTACGATGCTGACTCAAACAGCCTGCACATAAGCCACGTCGGATATCAAGGCGGAAATGCCTATATATGGCAGTGCTCTTCGCCGGTTGAGATAGCTATAGGTGGTGGTTCCGATGGTGTAACTCTTAGCTCAGGGAACGCTTATCTCGATAATTTCAAGATTATCAGGGCAAAACTCATAGGTTGGCCTCCGGCAACCGACCTCGATGGTGATGGCTTCACTAGCATAGGTGATATAGCAATAATGAATGAATATTGGCTCTGTGATCCTAATGCTGATCCTAATGTTAAAGGTAATTTAAATAATGACGACATTGTCAATTTCCTTGATTTTGCTGAATTCGGACTTGTCTGGTAAGCTCTATAAAATCAAAGCCGGGGCATCTTCCACAGCTAATTTTCTGAAATTCCAGACACAACCTTGATTAAGACCATCACCATGGCTTATAAGATCGCAAAATTTTTGTTCAAAGACAAAACTTGAATTTTCGATTTCCTGTTTAACGTCGCTTACACTCAAACTGCTGAATTCCTGTATGGGGTCATCTTCCAGAGTGTGCTTGGGATAAACAGAAAGTAAACCATCTTGTTTTAAAACACGGGAAGCCTCTTGATAGAGCCTTTTCCTGTTGCGTTTACCAAGATAATGCAGAACATCATAGAATAAAACTACATCGACAGTTTCGCTTTCAAGCGATAACTTCGTTTGGCCTGAAGCTTCCATTACCTTTACATTTTTTAAATTATCAACCTTGGCTTTTCGCTTTAGCTCATTTACAGCTTGCTGTTCTTTGTCCACAGCATAAACTATTCCCTTATTTCCGATGACATTAGCTGCTGGAACAGTATAATGCCCTACTCCACAGCCAAAATCCAGTACCGTCTGGCCAGATTTGAGTCCAATCTCTTTTAGAAATCCCACCCCTTTGACTGTTTCCCATTCGGTCATAGCCTCGTTTATCCTATGTCACACTTTCTTTTTCCAAATATCGCTGTTCCTATCCTAACCATATTGGAGCCTTCTTCTATAGCGGTTCGGTATGAATTTGTCATACCCATAGACAGATACTTCATATCCACGTTCGGCGAATCGAGGGCTTTGATTCTTTCAAATATCTTTCTCGTCCTTCTAAAATATGGTCTGACATCTTCAGGATTTCCAAAACGAGGCCCCATAGTCATCAAACCTTCGACCCTTATACGCTCAAGTTTCGACATATCCATAACCAGTTTTTCAATATACTCCTCAAATGGTTCATGCTCCGCCGGTTTTATCCCGGCTTTGGAAAATTCGCTGCCGATGTTTATTTCTATATAAACTGGAACGATTCTCTTTCTCGCTCCTTCAACCCTTTTGTCAATAGCTGCTGCTTTTTCAGCCGAATCAACTGTTTGAATAACATCGAAGATTCTTAATGCCTTGTTTATTTTGTTTGTTTGCAAATGACCTATCATGTGCCATCTAACTTTAGTTGCTTTCTTTTGCAAAGCACTGTACATTTGCCCGGCTTCCTGAACATAATTTTGACCTATATCAGTAGCACCTGCGTTTATAGCTTCCTCTATTTCCTCAACTGTTCTTGTTTTGACGGAGAGAACTATTGTTACTTCTTTTGGAATTTCCTGTCTAATTTTTATATAATTTGCTGAAATACTCATTTTTATTCCGTCAAGTCTTTATATACC
Organism: Sedimentisphaerales bacterium; assembly: GCA_016935195.1. Lineage (GTDB taxonomy): Bacteria > Planctomycetota > Phycisphaerae > Sedimentisphaerales > Anaerobacaceae > JAFGRL01. The sequence goes on along the minus strand of JAFGRL010000039.1, from coordinate 7,393 downwards.
GGCTGATCATTGAATTTGCGTTTAGCTGCTGTTTTTGACCTTCCCAAATTGGAAAAATTTGCTCTTTCATCTGCCATAATCAGTGGTCACAGATATTATCTCCTGTCTCAAGTGCGTTTTCCAGAAAAGCAGATACAAGTTCTTCAGGTGAGCCAGATGATGCGCCAATAACTACTTTAATGCCATTCTGGGTAAGAAGCTGCTGAGCACGTTGGCCCATACCGCTGGCTATAATAACACTAACATTATTTTCGTGTAACCACCGTGGCAGCACACCCGGTTCATGTCCAGGAGGCGCTGCATCTTTTCTGTTTATAACCTTACTTATGCTGTCATCGATATCAAAGATTGCAAACTGGTCACAATGGCCGAAGTGAAGGCTTAACTTGCCCTGGGCTAATGGAATTGCTATACGCATTTTCTTATCTCCTGTCTGTAAAAATTGTGTTTCAATTAACTCCTGGATACTGCTGTCAAGTTCGAGGATTGGATTTAGTATTTTTTCGAAAGCCTTTGCCGTTTGACTTTGGTTGTAGTGATATACAAATGGTTTACCCGAATCACAGGCTCGTACAATTTGCGGATCTATCGGGATTTCCCCTAAGAAAGGCACATTCATTTCTCTGGCCATTTTCTCACCACCGCCGGACTTAAAGATGTCTGTTTTCTCGCCACACTTTGGACAGACAAAACCGCTCATGTTTTCCAGTACACCTATAACGGGTAGTTTTAATTGTCCGCAGAAGGTGATGCATTTGCGAACGTCAGAAAGTGCCACTTCCTGCGGTGTGGTAACAATAACGGCACCATCAGCGTTTTCCAGGAGTTGAACTACCGAGAGCGGCTCATCTCCGGTGCCGGGAGGAGAATCGACAATCAAAAAATCCAGTTCGCCCCATTGTACATCCTTGAGGAATTGTTTTATCATCTTATATTTCATTGGGCCTCGCCATATAACAGCGTCGTCACTACCTCGCAGTAGAAAACCTATGGACATAACTTTTAAGTTTTCTGCCGTTTCAACGGGCAAAATTACATCTCCTGCCGCCTGGATAGTCTTTCCTTCAAGGTTTAGAATCTTAGGGATACTTGGGCCGTGTATATCAATGTCAAGAAGACCCACTTTCCTGCCGGAAAGTGCCAGCGAGACTGCCAGATTTACCGCTACGGTGCTCTTGCCAACGCCTCCTTTGCCGGACAGCACGAGTATCCGGTGCTTTATTTGTTTTACTCTTTTGCGAATTTGCTCCTGTTCGGACTGCATCTGTTTTTGCTGTTCCTCGTTAAAAGGCATATGTAACATTCCTCCATAAAGCTTTTACATCTTCTGTTACGGCACCGGCGGTATATTCAACCACTGATGTTTTCATGATCTGAGCCTTAGTAAAGGCCTTGTCATAACGTATTCTTCCAGCTACCTTAATATTCCGCTTAATAGCATCTTCTTCGATTTTGTAAGCCATATCAGAATTTAAGTCAAATTTATTGACTGCAACTAAAACAGGCATCTTGAAACCGGCAGCCAAATCCGCAACCCGGCCTAAATCGTGCTTTCCTGAAAGTGTAGGTTCTGTAATTATCAATACTAAGTCTGCTCCGGTAATTGACGCAATTACAGGACAGCCAATACCAGGCGAACCATCAACGATAATTAAATCTTTCTTTTCCTCTTCAGCAATTCTCTTCGCTTCTTTGCGAATGAGACTTACCAGTTTGCCGCTGTTTTCCTCAGCAATTCCAAGCTTGGCGTGAACCATTGTTCCGAACCGCGTATCCGATATAAACCACTGGCCATTGATACTGTCGTTAAACTCAATCGCATCGACAGGACAAAATTCAATGCATACCTTACAGCCTTCACAAGAAATCGGGTCAACGGTAAAGGTTTTATCCACTACATCACTTCCCTTCCCATCGAATTTTATAGCATCAAATCTACACAATTCCTGACATTTACCGCAACCGATACATTTTCCGGTAACAATAAAGGCCTGTTTGCCGCCGGAAAAATCTGAAGTCTGTTTTACCCTTGGCTCCAATACAAGGTGCAGGTCAGCTGCATCAACATCACAGTCAGCAAGCACAGCATTTTTCGCAAGGGCCGCAAAAGCCGCCACAATACTTGTCTTACCTGTTCCACCCTTACCGCTTATAACGACTATTTCCTTCACGAAATCTCCTTCTTCAGTTAACGCATTAGTAATTTTAGTGTACGTATCAATTGTTTAAGATGTTAATCTTTATAGTCTGTGTCATTTCACATGATATGAGCACTAACTATATAAACCGGAGCATTCTTATTATAATATTATACCTCTTTTATCCTTCTTTTTTTTTCTTCTATTATCTCGTTGATATTTTCATGTACCATTTGAATTGCTTCCTCAATGGTATCTTTCCTGGCAACTGCGCATACAAATTTGTTTCTCAGCCTCGTGATATTTGGGCCAAACATACGACCAATCAGAACGTCTACATCTTCTAAAGCTGAAGCTGTAGCTTTGGCTTTTCCCGGGTCTCCGTGTGTTTTTGTTTCATCTTCTTTGTATTTGAGATTGCTCCTTTGTTCAATAAATTCTTCCTGGCTATCAGAAAATCGATAAAGCCTAAAATACTTTGACATCCCGACGTGGTTATCGCTTTTTAGTGTGCTGTCGTCATCGGTTCCAAAGGCAACCAAAAGATCGATATTTTTGATGAGCATAATCGCTCCCTGGGGACACTCTCGGAAACAAGACTGGCACTCTATGCATTTATCCTTCTCTATTTGTGCTATGCCTTTGCTTACTGAAATAGCTTCTTGGGGACAAACGTCAACACAAAGACCACACCCAACACATTTACTTTTACTTACATTTATCATTTTTGCTAACTCCGAAAAATCCTTAATTCCAATTCTTCAACATTCTTTTATATAATTATCTCTGAGATTTAATTGCCATATGATGCTTATAGTCGGTTTTCGTCATGATTGTTCAAAACTGTTTAGTTTTAAGGCCCTTAGCAATCTTATAAAATGATGAAAGAAGAAGTGTTCCTCAAAGTTATTAAAACCTACATCAGCCAGTATTTGCTTCCAGTCTTTTTGGATAAAGTCAAAGGCATAGGGGCATTCCATAGACTTAAAAGCAAGCCTTAAGTAAAAAGGGATATCAGGCAGGGAAAATTCGTTATAATCCAGGATGAGAAACTGGCCATTCTGCTTTAGTGATTGAAAGGCGTTTTCAATAATTACCTTCCTGGCATTTTGTGGGAAACCATGCAAAACAAACGAGATAAAAACCTTGCTAAAATAACTTTTATAAAGCAAAGCCTGGTCAATTCTTCGATTGATAATTTTAACATTGGGAAACTTTGTACATCTTTTTCTAAATTCTGCAATCATATTTTTAGAGATATCAACGCCGATCAATTCACCGTTTTCGGATAAGTATTTTGCCATAAGGCAGGCATTTCTGCCTGTGCCCGCCCCCAGGTCGAGAATTCTGTCTTCCGGTTTAATATTTGTCATACGTATAACCTCTTTCATGAACGGCAGATACCTTCCGAATGTAGCTATATCGAGGCATAGATCCTGCGGTTTCAACTTTTGATTTAGGATAAAGCTTTCTCATCTATATATTATTTTGATTCCTTTGATTTCTATCCTATTTCCAGATGGTACCGGACAGGACAGGCTAATGAGTGAGATACAAGACAGTATTTTTCAGCAAGATTACCAAATTCACGAACCTTTTCAGCAAACACGTGGTCGCTTAACATAACCTTCGCACGAACTTGGACATTGGTGAACCTGAAACCGTCTTTGCCCTTTTCGACCTGTCCTTCAGCATTTGAGTGGTATGATAAAATCTTAACATCCGACTTTCGTACGAAATAAAAGAAAGTCGTCATTATACAGCCGTTAATTGCAGCAACGAACATTTCCTCCGGATTTAACGTTTCCGGACTTCCTTCAAATTCGGGAGCCGGCCCAACTTCCAACTCACCCGGACCGCTAAAAATAGTCTTCGCCAATTCATCACCTTCTTTAAATACCGTATTTCTGAACAAGTAACTTTTTCGGCGTTTCATAAGTTTTAACACCTATAGTTTCTTTACTTTCAGTTCTTACTGCGAAAACCCGTCACCCAAAGAATTTGCTTATGTTCAATTTGTTTGGCGCGGATATCTTTAAATCCGGCCTTGCGTAGAAAACCCGCTAACTCCTTGCTGGTATAGTAGTTCTCATTCCATAACTTTTGGGCCAATGAGTTACGCGGGAATTCAACAACAAGAATTTTGCCGCCTGGTCGCAGGACTCGATGGGCCTCTTGCAAAACCGCATGAGGATTTTCCATCTCATGCAAAGCCCAAGATATTATCACTGCATCTATCGCTTCGTTTCGTATAAAATTAAGCCGAGCAGCATCTTTGCCAATACAGCGAATACGCTTGGTTTTTTTAGCCACATTCCGTTTATCGGAAAAGCTATCGGCAGAAATATCCACTCCTGTAACTTTTTGAGCGTACGTCTCCGACAAGTATTGGGCAAGCTCGCACGCTCCACAACCCAAATCAAGCACACGAAAAGCTAAACGCAACTCTTTGCCCACACGTTGATACAAACGCGGTTTAATCTTGTCGTAAAAGTTGTCAGGCAGCTTCATAGCACTCATTAGCAGCATCTAAAATGAAATAACCTTATCTGCTTCTTTTATCCATATTGCTTCTTTGTCCCTTTTATAATGTAAAGGCTCGCCACATTAGAATCCCGGCTTTGGAATATTTCCGTTCCCTTGATTCCTAAAAAATATTCTGTTTCAATGAAAAAATACTTGGCAACTACTCTTTCAATCTTCTTCAAATCCGTATGCTTAATCATGTTTACATAAGAATCCGTATTTTGTCTTTTTTCTTTGAAAAACTCAGACTCAGGATTTAGCAGCATAACCAGGCCCTTGCCGCCTAACTTGAGAACGCGAGCTGTTTCTTTAACTGCCTCTTTATATTTTTCAATAAACTGAAGCGAGGCGACGTAAATGACCGCATCAAAAGACTCCGCCGCAAACTCCATATTTTCCGCTGAGCCAACCACCGTTCTTATTCCGTCCGGCACCTGGCCCAAAGCCTCTTTGGAAATATCCAGGCCGGTAACGTTAAAACCGTGTTCAGCCAGGCCTGTCTCTATAATCGCCGGGCCGCAGCCGACACTTAGAACATCTTTGGCCCCTTTTAACTGGTGCAGAATATAGTCTAACTCTGCCTTGAAGACATTCTTCCAAAATTCCGACTTGCATGATTGCAAATACTTGTCCATACCGGCAAATTTCATATCCTTTTCAACCGAAAAACTTTTCACGCCACCACAGAAAATGACCCCACCGGTTTCCAAGGTCGTATTTATCATCCTCTGGAATACCAGGCCATGAATTGATTTCTTCCAGCAGTTCCGGACAGAGCTTGTCCTCTGCTAATAGTTCGTATGCACATTTGACAATCGCAAATTTCCTATTTGCTTCCGGGTCATCCTGATTTTTATCAGGATGAAACTCCATCGCTACTCGCCGGTAAGCTCTTTTTAGTTCTTGCTTATCTGCCGTCTCTTCTACACCAAGGATTTTACATGCCGTACGACGTGCCTCCAGATCTTGGCTTATCCTTTCCATAAATTCGGCGTCATCTCTTTTCATTTTTTTATTCGTAACCATTCACAGATATTTTGACGATATTTAGCAACACGCGTAATACCAAATATCAAATCCTTAATTTTCAAAATGAGAGTTCGGTCTGTTTTTTCTGTGTTTCATAATTCCATCAACAGCACCAGTACACGCATATACTCTTGCCTGTGGTGAAGGTATCTCATTAAGCCAATTTGCAAGTTCCTCGACGTGTCCTGTTTCGACAAAAGCGGTTGCTGTCCTACGATATGCTTCCGCTTCTCTTGAAGAATTTCCCAGACAGAGCAAAACTTTTTTGGCCTCGGTCAATTCTCCTTTTTTGACAAAAGCAGATGCAATCTCCCCGCAGGCAAAAGATTTGTTCATAGTATCCATAATCTCCTTTGAAGTTGTTACTGCTCCTTCAATATCACCTTTTTCAAGTTGAGTTTTAACTACATTGAATAACGCCCACGAACGATTATGTTCCTCCTTGATTTCTTTTACGGTTTTTTTAGCTCCCTCTATATCATTTGCTTCAAGCTGGGCATCAACAATTCCTATAAAGATGGTCCCCTTCCATACAGGCACGTCATTTATTTCTTTCACACCCTCTGTTGCCTTTGTAATATATTTGTTGTAATTTTCAACATCACCGGTTTGGGCGGAAGCCTTTGCGACACAAAGATACACCGTTTCCACCAACCCTTTTTTGAAAGAATCATCAAACGTTCCAAATTTGCTTTTATCAGCAGCCACCGGAATATCGTCAATCATTTTTGCCATCATTTCAATTGTTGCGACAGCTGAGTCGATTTTTCCAGCCTCAGCTTGTTTTTCCGCTATAAGCGTATATACAGCTATCTTGTGGTCGCGATAAGTAATATCCTTGGCCGTTTTTTTGCCCAAGTCGATATCGCCGGAAGTAATCTGATATTTGGCAATGGCCGAAATGACAAATGATTTATGTGTGAAATCAGTAATTTTTTCAGCTACAGCATATGCTTTTTTAATATCACCGCTTTCAGCAAGAGCACTACCTATTTTTTCATAAACTCTGTCTCTATAATCAACTCGAGTTATCCGTTCGACGAATTGCTCAGCGACAGCTATATTGCCTTTTCTTACGCAGGTTTCAGCAATTTCTACTAAAGCAGCGTCTTTCCCTGATGGTTTGATGTTATTATTTACTACAAAATTAGCATCCTTTACGTTGCCATTGCAGGCAAGATAAGCCGCTATTTTTCGATAAGCTAACTGTACATCATGGTAACCCTTTTGCACTTCGGGATTGTCTCTTAGAGTTTCGGTATAGGATGTGGCTCCGTTAACGTCGTTGCAATCAAGGTAGGCAATTATCATGTTTGAATTCATAAAAATCTGAGACTCGACACTTCCTTTAGACAATGCCGCTGATTTTGCCTGTTCCATACTTTTTTTATAACCAGATATATTTCCCTTTTTATAAGAAATTTTTGCTGCAGCTATATGAACGTAAATACGCCCCCGCCTATTAGAAATCGCAGATGCAGATGCATTAGCACCATCAACATCTCCTGCCATCGCCTGCATTCTGCCAAGCAAGCCATAAACATCATCCTTGCAATTAGGGTCAGTTATAATGTCGGCTTGCTGTACAGCATACCCCAGCCACCAGGATATCGAATCAAAATTACCAACTGCTACATTAGCTTGAGGTGTGGTTTTAGCAATCGCTGGAAAAAAAGTAATGAGATTCAAAGAAGTTATCA
>JAFGRL010000002.1 GCA_016935195.1 Sedimentisphaerales bacterium | reverse complement strand
GTTATGAAAACAACGGGTATTTCCGGTGCGAGCTGTTTGATTCTATTAAGCAATCTGAAGCCACCTTGTGGATGATAAGGCTGACTGGGACGCTGACGTATCGTCTCATGTGTAAATACAAGGTCGTAATCATCTTTATTGATATGTGATATGGCAGTCTCTTCGCTGTCGGCAATTGTCCCGCGAATTCCTTTGCGAGCAAGTATTTCAAGCATGAATCTGGCCATTTCAGAGTCGTCGTCTGCTATAAGAACGTTTGCGATTCTGTTTTGTTGGTTTAGTTCTAAGTTTGTGTGGTTAATATTCACGCTATAGTTACTCCGTTGATAATCAGCGTATGGTTACTAAACATTATGCTACTGATCCAATTCGACATATTGGCTGGCATCGATAAGGTCCTTTGGCTTCTCTTGTGTATACCAGCCGACGAGTTCATTCATTGTTTTGGCAAGTTCCATCCATTGTGAGTCGGGGTGTTCGTTTATTAACTGCTGATAACTTTGCATTGCCTCTTGTGGATTGGTATTTCGAAGACAATTACCGATCTGCATCAAGCTCCAGGCCCTTTTTGGGGCAATATTTTTATCATTGAGGTCCATTTGTATCAGGGCCTGTTTATATGCAATTGCCGCTTCTGGAAGGTGGCCACTTATATAGAGTACTTCAGCCAGCTCAAAAGGCTCCTGAATTTGCGCAGATGTTTGGATTTGGTTTTGAAGGATTGTCAAAGTCTGCACCGTGAGCAATGTTGAGTTTGAGTCGGCAACGGTAGTAGAATTCGTTTTTGGTTGCGGAATTTGAGGCTTTGGGAGAGTTTTCTTATTGGGTTTCTCGGTCGGTAAGTTTGGCTCGTTATCAATAACCGGTTCAGTTTTTTGTTCTGGTTTAGGTGTAGATGGGTCATTTTTGAATTTAACGGAACGAATCGTCGCCATTAATTCCTGTAATTTTCCCTTAACAATACTGTTCTTTTCGTCGTTTGGATCCAGGCCTGCGGTGATTCTTGCCTGCCAAAGGTCTCGACCTACGTCAGTTGAAAATCCTTTCGACGGTGTGAATTGAAAAGAATTTTTATCTGTGTTGACGACCTGAGAAGGTTGGGTGCTCTGTTGAGGTGCATTATTTGTTATATTCGGATCCTGTGGAGACTGAGATTGATTAGATGTCTGTATGCTGTTGGGATCGACCACTTGGGCATGTGTTGTAATACCCGTGGTATGGAGCAATGAACACAGCATTATTACCGTTGGGCACAGGGTACGGAGATGTAAAATCCGTCTTGATCCTACAGATAATCCACAGTCGTGGTTTATTTTAAAAAGTCGGTTATTAATTTGCATTTGGATTCCACTTTCCCAATAGCGCCAGAGCTGCTCGATCATAGTCTTGTTGGCGGTTATAAGTTGCAACGAGCAGCTTAAGAGCTTTCTTTTTGAGTTCTTCCTGCAGATCTGAATCCAGAAGTTTTATACAAATTGAGATTGTCTGAGCATCGCGCCCAAGTTCAAAGCAGACTTGTGCAAGTGCTATGGTTGCCTGGTTCATTAAGGGGCCAGAGTCGACGGTAACCAGCACTTCAGTTAATTTTCTTTCAGCCTGCTCCCAGTCTTCCTGTTCAATATAGCAATTGGCCAGTTCAAAGGCGATTTGAGCGCTTAACTGGGGATCGAGTGTATATTCCGCTTTATCTCCCAGTGTTGAGATAGCCTTGTCAAACAAACCCATTGCACGTAGGACTTTGCTCTTGAACAAAGTGATTTTTACAGAGTCGTGTTGCGAGAATTGTCCTATCTGAATACCTTCCAGAATGTTCAACGCCTGTATGAATTCCTCACGCTCCATGTATCCGGTGACAAGTACTGATATTGTTTCCACATATTGTTCTCTTGAAAGTTGTCCAGCCAAAGCATATTCAAAAGCCTGGCAGGCTTCTGTGGATTTACCCAGGGCAAGATGACTTTTTCCGAGCATGTAGTATACAAGCCATAGGTCATCAGGATTATCATTACGGGAGAGAGTTATATATTGTGTTAACCACTTTATTGCTGGTTCGTATTGCTGGGTCTCATAGTAGCATTTACCGGCCCCGAGTGCGGCGGTGCTTTGCGCTTTCGACGACAGGCTCATGTTATATACTCTGATATAGTCTTTGGCCGCCTGCTCTTTCATACCGGCCTTAAGGGTGTTGTCTGCGAGATACATGTATGATCGCTCGGTAATCTCGCTGTCAGGGTATTGCTCGACGAGTTGTTTGAGGTATTCTCTCGCTCCCAGGTAGTCACGGAGGTTCTCTTTTATGCGGCTGGAATATAAAAGAGCATGGGCTGCAAAGGGGGAATTTGAAAAGCGGTTGGCTACGAGCTTGTATTCGGCGATTGCTTCTGTTGTTTGGCCTTGGAGTGACTGAAGAATGCCGAGAATAAGATGTACATTTACAGTTCGCTGATCACCATGAAAATTGAGCAGAAACCTTTGCCACAATGAAATCGCCTCTGCAATTAATGATTGCAGGTGCCCTGACAGTGAAGCATATTGTTCTGGATCATATACCCTGATCGTATTACTGTTTTCCAGATGTGCGACCAGCCCAACGCTGCCTGCGGCTATGGTGATAACCTCATTTGGAGTGGCGGCGGGCAAATATAATATTAAAGGTCTTTTCCTGATAGCTGTATTTTCGGATTCTGAATTCGAAGTGGATTGTGAGTCCCATACAACGTCCATACCGGCTTCAGTGGCAAATCTTGATAAAAGTTCTTCGATCGAAGCCCCATTGCATACAACAGTCCATCGAGGAGAACCATCCTTGTCTTCGAACCTTTTTACATTGGGGGCCAGGATACCTGTTTTTAGCAGTTCGATACCGGAAAGGGCAAATTCTCGTAGATTATCATTGTCAAGATTGGTAAATGGGTCAATTGGCTGCGGTTTCTTCCAAAGGCCAACAGGAAGCTCGACGTCTTTGTTGCTGAGCGAAAGTACTTTCTTGGTCATGGCTTCAGCGGAAAAGAAACTGCCGTCCTGCTGAAGAGAAAGAGACATGTTTTTATCGAGATTTATGGCGTTGGCTAAAGCAAGAGATTTGTAAACGCTGCTTCTTGCCTTAAGAAAGTTGTTTCTCTGCATTTGCAGCGTACTGAGCTGATAGTTGGCCATGACACTGACAATAGGTGAGCGGCTTCTCGTTAGAACGTCCAACTGCTTGGCCGCTTGTTCGAGGTCACCACATCTTTCGATGCACATTGCCATTCTCAGCAGTAATACATCTCTCTGATTGGCCATATTGTCGGAGAGATTGCTGCAAAGCTGGTTATATGCGGCATATGATTTTTCGTATTCACCGTCGGCATAAAAGTCTTGGGCGACCTGGAGCGAGATTGGATATGATGCCGGAAGTGTAGATTTCGGCTTAATTGTGGTCTGTACTACGGGCGGAGGTGCTAATGGGGATTGTGCTAATGGTTTGATCGGTTCCGGTTCAGGCTGTCGTACTTGTATTGGGGGCTGAGTTTGTTGTATAGGTTGTTGAGTTTGCGTTTGAACAGGTTTCTGGGCCTGTTGGGGATGATTTTTCTGGCTGACGGTGTTTGGCTCGGCTGGTTCTTGTTTATCTGTGGAAGACTTGAGATATTGTTGAAGTAGAAGTGCGCCAATAAGGACAATGCCTATAGTTGTGGCGATTTTTGTGATTTGAATACAGCGGGTTTTTAAATTGTTTGTAGTGGTGGGGAGGATGGTAGATTTTAAATTGGGATCTAAGGAGGCAGAAAGAGACCGATAAAAATCCTCATCGCCAACGAATACCTGCTGTTCGAAGATTTCTTCTTCGATCTGGCCTGCAAATAAATCATTGGTCTTCGGTGTTTCCATCGGGTCGCTGGCTAATAAGTTTTCCTGGTCTTCAGTTGCCATATTCTTGTATAGAGTCTACCACCACAGATTACAGAATCCGGGCCTGTGAAAATAACGTTCAATAACAGAGTGCAAGCGCCATGCCAGAGCCAGTTTTATGCGATAAAGAAGGGATTTTGAGACTTTAGAAGGGAAAAAGCATAGGATAGTTAAAATGGAAGGTTTTTGTAATGTCAGAATTCTATACGGGTATGCGCAATTTCTGACATATACAAGGTTTGCATGATGATGG
>JAFGRL010000038.1 GCA_016935195.1 Sedimentisphaerales bacterium | reverse complement strand
TGAAGCAAAGATTGATTTTGAAATTGTACCGGGTGTAACGGCCGGTATCGCAGCAGCAGAATACAGCGGCATCATGCTTACCGACAGGCAGATTAGCTCACAGGTGGTTTTCGTAACGGGCGGTTACAAGCAGCAGGGATGAATCATTTTCTGCTTCCAACTAGCCCTAAAAACGATAGTTCAAACACTCGGTATGGCGCGGCAATTGATACACTTGTAGAATCAATGGCTAACCTGGGCTGTAGTACTTGTTCTCTTGAGGCTCAAATATTTGGCGGCGGTGCTGTGGTTGAGCATTTGACAAGTGTCGGAGCTGACATAGGAGAAAGAAACATTCTGCTTGCAAAATCAAGATTGGCTCAACATCGAATAAAAGTTGTACATCAGAATGTCGGCGGTGAACTCGCCCAGAAAATACACTTCGACAGTGTTACCGGCCAGGTCATAGTTAAAAAGATCGATGCCTTGCCAGGCAGGCAGAACCGCTGTGCTAAGACAAGCCAATTAAGCCGGCGCAAAATACGAGCACTTACCGTTGATGATTCGCCGACTGTGCTGGCAATTTACAGGAAAATCATAGAGTTAGACGGGAGACTTGAGTTAATTGGCCAGGCTCACGATGCCTACGAAGCCAGAGACATGATTGTCTCTTTTAACCCGGACGTAATAACGCTCGATATTATCATGCCAAAAATGAGTGGGCTGGAATTCATCCGCAAACTTATGAAGTATTATCCCAAGGCGGTAGTAATCATCAGCACTATTGCCAAGGTCGGAAGCAAAATACAAAAAATGGCTCTTTCGGCAGGAGCCTGTGACGTTATTGACAAGGAGTCTTTGAATATTTACGGCGGTCTTGAAAAGGCAAAGAATATACTACTGCGGAGACTCAAGGCTGCTGGCGATGAACCCACCGAGCGATTAGCCAGCTTGTACTGACTTCCAAAATCGATATTTGAGTGATTACGCCGGCAGATGTCAATCCTCAAACGGCATAGTTGCCGAGTAGTTAGGCGCCTCCTTGGTTATTTGTATATCGTGCGGGTGTGATTCGCTGACCGCTGCCGGGCTTATGCGGACAAATTGAGCTTTTGTTCTTAGCTCTTCGATGTTTCGTGCACCGCAGTATCCCATACCAGCCCTTAGGCCGCCTACGAGTTGATAAACGAAATCTCCCAACGTTCCCCGACATGGAACTCGTCCTTCAACACCCTCAGGAACAAGCTTGTCGGCACCTGTGGAATTGTCCTGGCCATATCTTTCTGCAGAACCTTTGACCATTGCACCCAGCGAACCCATACCTCTGTATTCCTTGAACTGCCTTCCTTTGTAAATAACCAACTGCCCGGGGCTTTCCTTCAGACCTGCAAAAAGTGAGCCTATCATAACGCTAAAAGCACCTGCTGCAACTGCCTTTGTAATGTCGCCGGATTGTTTTATTCCACCATCGGCAATCACCGGCACGTTGTGCTTTTGTGCGACCTGGGAACAGGCAATTATCGCTGAAATCTGAGGAACACCTACGCCCGAGATAACTCTTGTGGTACAGATTGCCCCCGGCCCTATGCCGACTTTGACGGCATCGGCACCGGCCTTTATTAAATCCGCTGCTGCTTCGCCCGTTGCGATATTACCTGCGATAATTTCAATATCATAACTGCTTTTTATTTTTTCGACTGTATCCATTACGTTTTGAGAGTGGCCGTGCGCGGTGTCAACCACAACGACATCAACTTCCGCTGCTATAAGTGTTGCGATTCGCTCATAATCGTTGACACCAACTGCAGCACCAACACGCAGTCTGCCTCGCTGGTCTCTTGCTGCTCTTGGATATTGCTGGACCCTGTCGATGTCTCTCATTGTAATCAACCCAGCAAGCTCGCCTCCGTTGTTAACGAGAAGCAGTTTTTCCACCTTGTGCTTTTGCAGTATTTCCTTTGCCTGCTCAAGTGTTGTATTGGCAGATCCGGTAACCAGATTTCGCTTTGTCATAACGGAACTTATTTTTACATCGTAGTCCCGCAAAAACTTAAGATCCCGCCGGGTCAGTATTCCAACCAGTTTCTTGCCTTCGACAACTGGTATGCCTGAAACGTTCTGTTCATTCATCATATCCCAGGCCTTTTTTACCGGCTCGGTGGGCGATAAGGTAACAGGGTCGAGGATGACCCCATTTTCCGAGCGTTTTACCTTGGCGACTTCCCGTTTTTGGGCTTTTACAGAAAGATTTTTATGGATTATGCCGATGCCGCCCTCCTGGGCCAGGGCAATTGCTAAGGCAGATTCGGTAACGGTATCCATTGCTGCTGAAACAATTGGGATGTTGATTTTAATTTTTCTGGTAAGCTGGGTGCTTGTGTCGGCCTGGCTGGGCACAAAATTGCTCCTGGCAGGTATTAGTAATACATCGTCAAATGTTATGCCCTCGGCAAAAACCTTGTCTTTATGCATCTTATTCTCCGACCTGATAAGTATGAGTTTTTATTGACAGTAGTATAATTCCATCGAAAATCAACGTCAAATTTTATTTCAGTTCTAAAACGGCCCTGTTAAGATTGTATAAAAAAATGAAAAAAATAAAAATGTCGTTGCGAGTGAACCTTTGGTTCGCGTGGCATTCTCATAGTCGAGTGGCGGCAAAAGAATCGGTGTGCAGTATACACATAAAAAAAGCCCTGCCATTTTGCAGGGCCTTTCGGTTCTTAAAC
>JAFGRL010000004.1 GCA_016935195.1 Sedimentisphaerales bacterium | reverse complement strand
TCCTGTATCTGTTTTAGCCGATCTTTGAGCTCAGCACTACTTTTAACTTCGTCGTCCAGTTTCTTTGTCAGCTGATCGATTTGATTCTGATAATTCTTCGATTCAGCGACGGCCTCGTCTTTAGCTTTAACCAGCTCATTCTGGGAGGTCTTGAGTTGTTCAACCTGCCCTTTGATTTCATCGCGTGAGACTTTAAGCGAATCAACCTCGGTCTTGAGGTTATCATTTGATGTTGTCAGCTCTTCAACCTGGCTTTGGAGCTTGTCTCTTGCTCCGGCTATTGCATCGAGCTGCTCCTGGAGCTTATCACGTTCCACTGTAACTTTGTCGCGTTCTGTTTTTATAGTTTCAAGTTCGGCTCTGAGGTTTTCCACTTCAGCCTGTTGTTGGGTTCCTTCATTGCATCCTGTTGCAGCGAACGAAAGACACAGAAGAGTCAACAGTGATATAGCCAGAAATTTATTAGTCATTTTGTTCTCCTTTCCTACAGGGCTTGAGTCAAGCACACAACCTTAACATCACCATCCAAAATCAAGTCAGATGATTACTGACAGAACTGAACAAAATAACGCAAACAATTCAAAGCGCCAAGAGAAATTTGTGTGAGGTACGTATACAAAATAGGTCTGTACGCAAAATCTATTATTATCGGTTGTAGTGTCTACAGGTTGGTATATTGGGCAGGGAATGTTTTTTACATGCAGTTTGGATAAATCCAGAGAATTATTTGGTTTAATATTGAAGCAAGATAGATTTGTGGTGCAAGATTATACTTTGGCAGGTACTTTGCCCGGTTTTTTGGGTATTGCGGTAACTGCGGCTTTGATTCTTTCTGTGGCCGGTTTTGTTTTGAGACGCAGCTTTTCAGCTTCGCTTGCCCCGATTTCACGGAGTCTTGAGTATCTGTTTTCGAGGAGGTTTTCGATTTTCGTACGCTTAAGATCGCGCAGTGTTTTTATAATGTACTGCTCGACGTTATAGACGGTATCGTGCATGTTTCTGTGTGCACCACCCAACGGCTCGGGTATTACGGCGTCTACGAGACTGAGTCTTTTTAGGTCTTTACTTGTAAGATTCAGAGCTTCTGCGGCCTGTGGGGCCTGTGCACCATCTCTCCAGAGTATTGCGGCGCAACCTTCAGGGGAGATTACGGAATAATAGGCGAATTCGAGAATTGCGAGCTTATCACCAACGCCGATACCAAGGGCTCCACCTGAACCGCCTTCGCCGATTACGATACAAATAATGGGTACTCGAAGACGTGACATTTTCTGGAGATTCAGAGCGATTGCCTGCGCCTGGCCACGTTCTTCAGCCCCTATTCCAGGATAGGCACCAGGCGTGTCGATAAGTGTTATTATAGGCAGACCGAACTTTTCGGCGAACTTCATTTTAGCGAGGGCTTTCCTGTATCCTTCCGGATTTGGGCAGCCAAAATTACATGCGATTTTTTCCTTTGTAGTTTTACCTTTATTCTGCCCAATGATCATGACTCTTTCACGGCCTATATGTCCAAGGCCTGTGATTATAGCAGGATCGTCGCCGAAGCATCTGTCGCCATGCAGTTGACGGAAATCTTTAACCATTAAGTTTAGGTAATCTGAAAACAGCGGTCTTTTAGGATGTCTGGCAACCTGCACGGTTTGCCAGGGCGAGAGGGAACAATAGAGTCTTTTAAGCTCAACTATCTGCTCGCGCTGTAGTTTTCTGATTTCGGCAGAATAGTCGATACCCTTGGCCATTGCGAGCCTCTTTAGCTCGGCAATCTGCTTATCCAGATCAGCCACCTTGACTTCAAAGTCGAGATGGTCACCATTACTGATATTGTTAAAGTTTTCCGGCATTATATTCGAGTCAAACCAACCTTGTCGGCGTTACGCGGCTTAAGAGCGCGGGAGTCCGCTTCCCATCATCCCTTAATTGGAATGGGAGGTGGCCAAGTACAGGCCAGTCTGAACATCCTTTTAAGCTCAGCAGTCATATTATCTGACGACCGAGAATTTTAACAAAAAAACAGCCCATCGACACGGGCATAATATATCACAGTTGATTTACCAGTTTACTTGCACAACACATACCTTTGTGCTGTTCTAAATATGAGATGTTAACATTTTGGCTAAGCAAATCAAAGAAAAAAATTGACATTGAGTTGCTGTTGAAGTACTTATTAGCATATTTATTCGAGGTGGGCAATCTTGTAAGGTCTTGTCAGTGAAGGATTTAAAGCAAGTAACAGTAATAGGTATGGGTTTATTGGGTGGATCCATTGCGCTTGGTGTTTTGCGGGCGTTTAACGGCGTTAAAGTTGTTGGTTACTCCCATCGGGCCAGTACCCGGCGAAAGTCACGAGAGCTTCTGGTATCCTGCCAGATCATGGATGATATCAAGCAGAGTGTTGCCTCTGCGGATATTGTGATACTTGCCACACCGATATGTACCTTCGAAGGTATATTCGAGGAGATTTCCGAGGTAGTTCCAAGCGGTTGTATAGTGACCGATGTGGGATCGACCAAGGTATTACCCAGTCATTGGGCCTCAAAGAAACTGAGGAAAGACATCATTTATATCGGATCTCATCCAATTGCTGGTTCTGAGCAACGTGGTATCGAATATGCGCGTGATGATCTTTTATATCAGGCAATGTGCGTTTTGACG
>JAFGRL010000037.1 GCA_016935195.1 Sedimentisphaerales bacterium | reverse complement strand
GAGAAAGCACGTGAGTTTTATCCTATCTAATACTGCAACGCTGCACAGCAAAATAGTAGTCCCGTATCAAAAGTGTTCCTTTCTTTCTGCCATAAGAACAACAGCCTTGTTGTATTTCTCGGCTGAAAGGGTCTTCTTTATGGTGCTTAGAATTTGTCGCAAGGGGGTTCGCTGGGTTGTATGTGTAATGATAATGTGTTCATTCTGCAGCTTTTCAATCAGCTCTGCAAATTCATTGATGTGCATATGTCTGCCTGCCTCAGCTCTTTGAGTGTGTTCATCAAGATAGAAGGTACACTCTGCGATTAAAATCTTGCTTTTTGTGATATAGTCGAGCTGTGAAAAATCAACATACTGAGTATCTCCCAGGTAGGTTACAATCGGAATCTCAAAAGGGTTATCAATTTGTACGCCCTGCTTTTTTAGTTCGACGATTTGTGGGCCGGTAAGCTTTGCAAATTCGTGTTTTATTTTTTTTCGCTTCTCAATCACGCTGTAACCTACCGAGCCCCTGCTGTGTTTCGTGGGGAATACCAGTGCAAAAAGATTTGGTTTTATCTGATATTCATCACCGGGTTTTACACCCACCAGGTTAGCCGGAATTCTGTTGCCATCCAGCCTTGACCAGGCTTCGATAATATCCTTTATAGGTTCGATAAGGTTCTCGGGAGCAAGTATTGTGCCGGGCGACTGGCCGCAGAAATTTCGGTGCGATAAATAATATGCAATACCCGCGGCATGGTCCATATGGCCATGTGTGAGTAAAATATTATTTATAGGTATAACCTGGTCCGGGGCCTTTCCAATATCAAAACAGACATCAAGCTGCGGCATTGCAACTACTGTTTCCTCACCCGCAACAGAGTAACCGATTATTTCAAGGTCATCTATTTTTATACGTGCTAAATTGTGGCTGGGCATTGGTTTATCCGCCTTGACAGATATAAAACGCCAATAGTAGATGAGAGTAATACTTCTGTCAATTTGTTTTTGACATTTGCTGACTATTTACAGATATTAAGCTTACAATTTGTTATATGTTCTTAAGGAACAAGTTTTCGATGCCGGACAAGAGAATGCATAGAGGTCAGCATCCGGCAGACTTTAAGCTGTTTGCTGATGATAAACTTGCCGATATTCGTTCGGCTGTTGCGGATTTTTCCCTGTTGCTTACTAAAGGCTATGCTGAAAAAAGTGCGCTTAAACTAGTCGGCGACAAATTCTCACTGACCGAAAGACAGCGCATTGCAGTTATGCGAAGCTCCTGTTCGGACGAGCATCTTCGGTCTCGAAAGCAGCGTGAGGTCGAGATTGACAAACTAAGGAGCAAGGCTCTGGCAATAGATGGCTATAATATTTTGATAACTCTCGAGGCAGCGATAAGCGGCGGCTTAATCTTCAAAGGCAGAGACGGCTGCTTTAGAGATCTGGCAAGTATACACGGGACATACCGCAAGGTTACTGAAACAATACCGGCACTTCAGCTAATAGCCGAGTTCTTAAAAGAAGCCGATGCAGTTGAATGCTTATGGCTTCTTGACAGCCCTGTATCAAACAGCGGCAGACTTAAGGGCCTGATAAACCAATTGTCTCAGGAAAACAGTTGGCCCTGGCAGGTTGAGCTTTTGCCAAGCCCGGACAGCAAGTTAATTAAGACAGATGTAATTGTCGCAAGCAGCGACGGGATTATTTTAAACGGCTGCAAAACATGGCTAAATCTGGCCCGTGCTGTTATTGAAAGCAAGTTAGCCGGAGTAAATATAATAGATATGTCAATGTCGGATTAATGTTTAATTGATGAAAATCAATCATATGCGGCAGGTTCTTCTGCCGGAATATTTTTTCTGTTCTTTCTTTTCACCTGACCTACTTTCTTACAAACGAGCTGCCGGGCAGTTGTTTGATTAAGCCTTTGAGCTGTAGTGAAATCAAGGCGGCGTTGACGGTGCCGGCGGCCAGATTGGTCCCGGCAGCTATCTGGTCGATGTAAAGAGGCTCTTTAGTCAGGCAGCCATAAATTTTTGTTTCCTTCTCGGTTAGTTTAAGTTGAAACTGACCATGCCTGGCAGCTTCTATTCTTTGAGATGCTTTAGCTGCTGATGAACATGCGTGCTTATGTAGTTGTTCTCCGATGTAGCCGAGGGCTTCCATTACATCTTCAACCGATTCGACCAACTTTGCTCCCTGCTTTATAAGTCGATGAGCTCCTTTGCTCAGAGGTGAATCCACCTTGCCTGGAACTGCCATTACCTCCCGGTTGTTTTCCAATGCGGCTGAAGCAGTAATAAGGGCACCGGATCTTGGGCCTGCTTCAATGACAATTGCCGCAAGTGAAAGCCCTGCAATTATTCTGTTTCGCGGAGGGAAGTTTTCAGCCAAAGGTTCGTAGTTTAGGGGCAGTTCACTTATGCATGCACCTGATTCAGCTATAAGTTTGAACAGGCTTTTGTTTTCCGGGGGGAAGATATTCGCCAGGCCACAGCCCTGGACCGCTATTGTCCTGCCTTTTGCGGACAGGGCACCGTGGTGTGCGGCAGTATCTATGCCCCGTGCCATTCCGGAGCAGATGGTAAAGCCGGCCGAGCTTAAAAGATGCGCCAGACGTGAAGACTGCTCCTGGCCATACAGGCTGCATCGACGAGAGCCAACAATTGCAATACATAGATTATCGTTCATAGAGAGGCTTCCTTTGATGTAGAGCACAGGCGGGGGGTCGTAGATTTTTCTCAGGACTGTCGGATAGCGGTCATCTTCAGTGTGGATTATCCAGACGCCGAGCTTTTCAGCAAGGTTAAGCTCAGCTTTTACGTCAAATTTATCCCTGCTTGAGGCGATTTGCTCAGCTATTTTAGGTCCTATTCCATCTATTCTGGTCATCTCGGCTGCAGCAGCACCGAGGGCGGTATCGATTGAGCCAAAGTGTTTCATCAGCCTTGTAAAAGTTGCCGGACCAACACCATTGGCTCTTATCAATTTGAGCCATTTTTCGATATTTTTTGAGTTTGGTTGAAATTCTATCATCTGTAGCAGTTGTATGATAAAGAATTGAGCCACAGTTTATCTGGATAGTTGTTAACAGTCAACGACAAAGCAGAGAAAAGTGGCGGATACCCCTCCACCAAGGCTTGTGGTTAGGCCTTGAATAAGGCGGGAAAGCTGTTTAGGGGATTCTTATTTTATTTGCTTTTGCCGATTTGTGGTAATAGCGAACAAGGTGCCTAAGCCCAGCAGCAGTACAGTTGCAGGTTCCGGAACCTCAGGGACCGGGAAATCCGGCTCTTTTTCAGGCACCGGAAATTCTTCTTCTGGTTCTTCTTCCTCGTCGGGCATAGTTGGGAACCTGAATTTGTGCGGCCTTTTTGCTCCACCACCCGAGTAGCCCTGGTTACCATAATCGCCAGCGCTGCGGGACAGGCCGCCAATTGGTGAGCTTTCCGACATCAGCTCTGCTGCTGCCACAAATTCAAACTCAGTGCGTTCAAAGACTGCAATGATTATCTTTGGTGCGTCGAGATAAACGGTGGTCTGGTTTGCAGTTGGGGTGGTAACATCGCCTATCCAGTACACGAACTGGTAGCCGGACTTTGCAATAGCGGTTAATGTGATTTCGCTGTCTTGTGAAAAACGATGCAGACCGGGTTCAGGAGTTACCGAGCCGCCCTGGGCAGGTGTTTTTTGCAGCATCAGTGCAGTGCCATCTATCTGGCCATACACATGCCCCC
Organism: Sedimentisphaerales bacterium; assembly: GCA_016935195.1. Taxonomy (GTDB): domain Bacteria; phylum Planctomycetota; class Phycisphaerae; order Sedimentisphaerales; family Anaerobacaceae; genus JAFGRL01. Next base: position 2,292 of record JAFGRL010000037.1, on the reverse strand, counting down.
CAGAGAACAGCGCGATAATGACAAACAGATACAAAACGGTCCTTAGCTGTCCAGTTGTCAGAGCTTTTCTCTCTACCATCACAATCTCCCAGTTACCTCAATAATCAACCCGGCTACGTTATTTTGGCGGACTTTTTGGATCTGACGATTAACATTGCACAACCCAGGCTCAGTAAAAGCGCAGTGGCAGGCTCCGGCGTAGGAACAGGGATATCGGCGGGCGCCGTAACCTCATACGTACCTGCAGTCGGAGCATATTCGCTGCTGAATATCAAAAACCAGGAATGCTCACCTTGTGATATGTACCCTCCGGCGATGCTCCACACCCATTGCCCCTGAACAGTGCTTACCGTCGGCTCAGGTACGACTCCTTCCAAGACAGGAATGTCCGAGTCCTTCTGGGAGCAGGTGCTGTGCATCAGCGACTCGTCTATTTCCTGGCCATCGGTGTCTAAGAGCCTAAAAGATGCGATGTCATCATAACCTTCTGCTGGACTGTTGAATATCTGATAGGCATAGATATATTGGTCCGTATCAGGCATATCCACTTCACCGGCCCAGGTGAACTCACCCGGATAGGCCAGTGTGTCATAGACAGCGAAGTCGATTTTGACATTGATGGAATCTAAGTTGTAATACCTGCTGCCCTGCCAGGCGCCGCCTTGGTAGGAGCTTTCCGGCAGCATTTCAGTCGGTGCAGCACTGGCAATCTGAACAAACAGGGCCATTGTTGTAATTAAGCCGACAGATAGTATTTTGTTCATCACCTTCATTTTAGCCATAATTCCTCCAGGAAATATCTTGATTTTTCAGTTACAGGATTTTTCTATCAGTCAAACAATTCGTGTATGTTTTTCTTCTTAAAGCAATCAGGCTTCCCAACGCCAGAAGTGTCAGTATTGCAGGCTCAGGAATGGCCGAGGCTATAATGTTATCAAGCCAAAGTTCCTGGCCTCCTATTTTGAACGAGTTAATGGTACCGATGACGATAAGCGCACCTTTGCCCTGACCGGGTGTGTTGGTATCATAAACAAAGATTGAGGTAGCCCCCACGTTTGCAGGCAAATCAGCGAAGTTCTCAACGTTTTGGAAATCACCGTTGATTTCTAAATTGATATTGCCTCCGTATTCTCCGTACTGTAAAGACAGGCTGGTAAGAGCGACACCGAAGTCGAAATCAAGGTTGATGTTATTGGTATTGATTTCGTTGTCTGCGCCACCAGCTGAACCTCCGGTTCCGATTGAGGCATTCCCCCCGCTATACCAGGTAGTGTTCGACCACTGGAATTGCTCGCCGGTTACTGAAACACCAGAGGTGATGAAGGTGTAGCCTACATCGAAGCTTTCACCGGCTGTTCTATCTTCGAAGTCTATCAGCACTGCGTCGGCATTTTCTACCAATAGTGCCATAACCAGAAAAATGACAAACATCATAGTTTTTTTTGTTTTCATTTTTTGGTTACTCCTTAGCTCGGAAATCCTTGAATTAAAGTTAGGGCCCCATTGACCGCTAACTGCGCGCAGACCTTCTGCGTCCAAACAATGTGAGTTCCCTTGCCCAAAGAGTTTCCTTCCACCCCAATTTGGGTAGCCTGCCTGTACGCTTAGCTAAAAAGCTCTAAAGCGTACCAGCAGCCTTGTTCCGGCTGAGTTTTCCCAACCCCCATTTAACTTAGATGTAGTGATACACTCACCACAAATTATGGCCCGAGGCCATAGGAAAATAAAACAAGTTAATAAAAGTAACAAGCTATACTGTTGAGTTTTCTCCTACCCCCAAGCTGACAACACTATTAAAGCAAATTGGATTAGCAAAGTCAAGCCTTTTTTTGCTCTTTTTTAAATTTTTTTTTCGCAGTCAAACAAGGCGGATTTTATGCCATATAGCCCCCACTGTTATGCCAGCAAGCCACATTTAGCTGGCCGGTAAAATCGAGCATTTTAATACTACAGCGTCACTTGTTATTGAAAATGGCCTTTTTGATTAAAAAATCAAAGATTAAAAAGCAAATATCAAATATACATATTTAAAACCAAAAAGCGTCTTTTGCCTGTCTCAAGCAGCAAAGGGCGAGACAAGATTTTTAACTTTTGCATTGTATTTTTGCTTTTTAATTTTTGTTAAAAACCATTGAAACTGTCATTGCGAGGAGCCCGAATGACCGATGTGGCAATCTCTTATTGATCGGACTTTTAGATTGCTTCGCTTCGCTCGCAATGACACTTATCGTCTACCATAGTTTTGTTATAGGTTCTAAAAAAAGCGTGGCAGCTTTTTGGGCCACCACGCTT
>JAFGRL010000036.1 GCA_016935195.1 Sedimentisphaerales bacterium | reverse complement strand
GCTCTTGGAAAACTTGAAGGCCGACCGCTGATCGGCGTAATCACAAGCATCGGTGTACGACGCGATGCCAGTGCCGTTGCTCAGCTCAGTGCGCTGTTGAATAATTCCGATGAGCAGGTAGTGGATGCTGCCGCAAGGGCTTTGGGTGACATAGGTAATTCCGCCTCCGCTGCGGCACTCAAAACCGCTATGCTGAACGCATCCAAAACAAAATTGCTCAGCTTATTTAAAGGTTTGTTTAGAACAGCAGAAGCTCTCGCCGACGCAGGACAGCGGGATCAGGCTGCTGCAATTTATGAACAGTTGCGAGGCTTTACGAGTGCTCCACACCAGGTATGTTCTGGGGCATTGAGAGGCGCAATTCTCACCAGAAAAGATGGTTTATCACTGTTAAAGGAAAGTCTCCACAGTGATGATTATCTTATCTTTTCTGCCGCCGTAAAGACAACCATGGAAATGCAGGATAGCGAAGTCACTGAGATTCTCACATCGGCATTGGATAAATTGCCTCTCGACAATAAGATCCTTGTAATCCAGACCCTGGGAGCGAGAGGCGATGACAAAGCCTTGCCTACGCTCGCTTCTATGTCAAGAAATGCACCAAAAGCGGTTCGTATTGCGGCAATAAAGGCGACTCCAATGATTAAAGGTGCAACGGGCCTGTCCCTCGTAGGACTTCTTGACGATTCAGATCGTGACATTTCACAGGAAGCACAGGAAAATTTTGCAGCCATTCAGCACCCATCCGTAGATCAGACAATCATTAAGATGTTCCAGAGTAACGATGTAAAGATGCGTCTTACGGCGCTTGAGCTTATGAACCGAAGACGTATGACCGGTTGCGTACCTGATATCCTCAAAGCAACCAAAGATTCAAATGAGCAAATTCGTCTGACTTCAATCAGAATGATGGGCAACCTGGGTAATTCGAAGCAATTGCCTTCCCTGCTCGACTTGTTGTTAGGTACTGAGTCACCTCAGGAACTTAATGAAATCAGACAGGCAATAGGAGACCTCTGCACAAAGGATGGCGACCCACAATCTTCAGTAGGTCAGCTTGTTCAAACGCTGCAAAAGGCCAAACCATCCCAGAAAATCGAACTGCTGCGGATCATTGGTGGCATAGGTGGCGCTGAGGCACTCAAGGCCGTGCGTTCAGCAGTCGATGATGCCGATACACAGGTTCATGTAACAGCCATACGTGCGCTTAGTACATGGAAAACACCGGATGCCGCACCTTATCTGCTTGAACTTGCAAAAGCAGCTGACAATAACGCCGACAGATTGCTCTGCCTTCGAGGCTATCTCGGTATTGCCGGTATAGGTAATTTACCTGCCGATCAGCGCCTTTCAATGTGCCAACAGGCGAAAGAGATTGTAAAGCAGGATCAAGAAAAGACAATGTTGCTGGCCGCTCTCGGTAAAATAGATTCGCTGGCAGCCATTAAGTTAATCACACCGTATTTGAGCGAACAAGCCATCCGTCTTGAAGCGGCTACGGCCTCCCTGGGTGTCGCCGAACGGTTGCTTAACGGGAAAAATACAGAAGTGGCAAAAATATTGATCGCTGAACTTCAGAAGGTATGTGATACGCCCCTGAATGATTCCCTGGCAAAACGTGCTCAGGACCTATTGGCCAAGGCAAAGAGTATTGCAGGTTAGGAATTTGAAGAAACTATAACTCATCAAAAAAACTGTCATACAACGAAATTTAGCGAAGAGTTCATGGTCATGGCCGAAGGTGGAAAAGGCTCGCAGGCTATTTTATTGTACGTATAGAACCTTTTTAACCGACAATGCAGATCCATGCTCTGCAGCCGATCGTAATAGAAAGAGATTTTGGGATGGGTTATAAATAATAGACTAAAAGAAGCGGTACAATTTAAAACAATGTGACATAAATATCGTTTTCTTTCAAAAAAAGCCTTTTTCGGACTTAATTTTTTAATTTTTTTCTGAGTTTTTTTGTTTCTTCGTGGTATATTATTTGGCTATGGGCGATTTCTTTCGTCTCTCGAGAGTTCTGTCCCTAATGAATATAGCGTGAGAGACATTTTTAAAATGGCCTTTTCATAGGTCAAGGAGATGTACAAGTGAGTACAGGTACAGTTAAGTGGTTCAATTCAACAAAAGGATTTGGCTTCATTTCCCCTGACGATGGCGGTGACGATCTGTTTGTCCATCATTCGGAAATCAAGACAAATGGGTATGCTTCGCTTGAGGAAGGCCAGAAGGTCGAATTCGAGGTCGGACAGGGCAGAAAAGGCCCGTGTGCAACTAACGTTATCCCAGGCTAAGAAAACAACAAAGCTTGACAAAATACGAGCCCCGCTGAACGCGGGGCTTTGTGTTTCCCTTATGAGTTGAGCAGGCAAGTAGAGAGAAGAAGCAAAACACTCTGTTGGTTATCTAAGAAAAGAGATTTGATGCTTTCTGTTAAGGCTTACCCAGAGAAGAAAGTATCAAAGTTGTCGGTTCTTTGTTGTCGAGGAGAGTAATCGCTTTTGCCCCCGATTTGCGCTGTATTAGTCATTGCGCGGAATGTCTGTTCACATTAAGGCCAAGTCTCTGATAAATAGACTTTCGTTCCCAGGTGACTTTCTTAAGGGAGACAAACCGTCATCACATCAGACGAATCCAATAAGTTCGTTTATGGTTGGTTTCTTTCTACACTTAGCGTAATCACAATAACAGCATCAGGCTCAAGTCTGTATTACAGTATTCGATTATATATGGCTCTGATATCAAAACTTCCGCGGATTCTTCATGAGTGATGTATACTTATAAACCGCCCCTCCCATTAGGCACACCTTTAGGAATAATACGAAGTCAAACTCGGTCTGATTCTATAAATATGGCAGCCATCTCTTTTCGTGATGGCTGCCATTAAATCGAATCCTAATTGCTATTTATCAGTTACTATCTTATGGTGTTGCGGACAAACCGTTATTCAACCAGCTTGCACACATTTCAGCAAGATCCCTGAAGTCCACAACACAGTCACCGTTGACGTCACCGCTCATGTCAAGATTATCAGGATTGAAACAACGCATCGGACAAACGCGGATATCATCTATATAAAGGTAATCCCGGTCCTTGGCCGGCTG
>JAFGRL010000035.1 GCA_016935195.1 Sedimentisphaerales bacterium | reverse complement strand
TGAAGCGCCCGTAGCTCAGCAGGATAGAGCATCGGTTTCCTAAACCGATTTAGCCGATTTCAGAAAAGCCCCGATAGTATTCCAAAAACGCCATAACTTCTTATTTTACAACACCTTGCCATTGTTTCTGTTTTAGTTTCTGTAAGGTCGAGTTAGGCCATTTTAGCTATCTTATGGACACCATATGGACACCAAAATTTAACTATGATTTGAACAGATCGCTTAGTATTTAAATGGTGTAAGCTGTCTCGTGGCTATCATCCAAAATTTTGAGCCATTGTTCTGTCATTATTTTTCTCTTCATAAATTATAGTGGCTATTAGAGGCTATTATTCATATATTAATGAAATACTGGGGATGGAGTTCCCCATATAACCGCCACAAGGTTGATGACTCCTACAGTGGATTAACTGTGGGAGTTTTTTGTGAACTGCCACAAGCAATCCTGAAAAAGTTATTGTATTGATTATTCAGGAGAACAGGTTATGTGGCAAAAGTTTTTGTTTTTAGGTCTGGCCGGAGCAATTGGAACATTGACTCGCTATTGGCTTTCGGGAGCTATTCAGCGTCTTTCGATAACAAATTTTCCATTAGGTACTGTGGCAATCAATATAATCGGATGTCTTTTATTCGGCGTACTTTGGGCGTTTTTGGAAGATAAGCTTTCTATCAGCGGGCAAACACGGGCCGTTATTTTCCTTGGCTTTTTCGGTGCTTTTACCACCTTTTCATCTTTTGCGTTTGAGACATGCCAGCTGATAGATGAATCACAATGGCTCTGGGCATCCAGCAACATATTGCTTCAAAACGTGGTTGGAATAACAGGTGTTCTCATAGGCTTGGCTGCTGGGAAATTATTATAATTCAGAAATGGAGGTCATTATGAAACTGCCGTCTGAAGCAGAATTATTACGTATTTTTATTGGAGAGGCAGATCGCTATGAAGGCAAACCCCTTTACGAAGCAATTGTTTATCTGGCCAGGCAAAAAGGAATGGCCGGTGCCACTGTTATTCGGGGACTAATGGGTTTCGGTGCTGATAGTCGGATGCATACCGCTAAAATCCTTCGTCTCTCGGAAGACCTGCCGATAGTTATTGAAATTGTAGATAAGCCTGAAAAGATTCAAGAAATCCTGCCGGAAATTGACAAAATGATTCAGGAAGGTATGGTTACGGTTGAAAAGATAAATGTTATTGCCTACCGGCACAACTCTTAATGAATTTATAAAAAAACGTATTTTGTATTCTATTTGCACGTTTGATTTGGCAGGTACTTAGCATCTTCAGCACCTATCCTATAATCCCAATTCAGGGTGAAATTCTTGCTGGAGTCAGCGGATTTTAATCAATATGAACGAGAAAAAAGCCGATAATTTCTTTGCAGCATATTGCCATATATGGTAAGTTATAGCAATGAAATGGGAAGAACTATTACATAAAGTTGGGAACGAACCGGTTTTCCGGACGGGTTTTTTGGCAGCGAGTGATGAAAGCCTGGCAGAGCTGCGCCGCCAGCTTAGCCGCTGGATCAAATCCGGCAGACTGATCCAGCTTAAAAAGGGTTTGTACACGCTGGCAACCCCCTACAGAAAAGTAACTGCTCATCCCTTTGTGCTGGCAAACGCCATGAAAAAAGCCTCTTATGTAAGCACACAGTCCACGCTGGCGTATTACGGGATGATTCCCGAATACGTCCCCGCCGTAACAAGCGTTACTACCCAGAGGCCGGAACAGGTAGAAACTCCCCTTGGCCGATTCGTATTTCGTCATATCAAGAACGACTGGTTTCACAGCTATAAACAGATAGAACTCGGTTCGGACCAGAAGGCATTCGTAGCAACTCCTGAAAAGGCCCTGCTTGATTTAGTGTACCTGACCGCTGGTTCTGACAATTATGACTTTTTAGCCGAGCTTAGATTGCAGAACTTCGAGCGGCTTAATACAGACAAGGTATTGGCCCTGGCAGAGAAAAGTCAAAGCCCCAAGCTACGTCGGGCCGCTGAAATCATTGTAAAACTGGCTGAAGAAGAAAAAAGCGAGGAATTATGAAAGAGTTTTTAAGACAGATTCTAAACGGTGTTGAAAATCCTGTTCTGGGCAGGTGCCTAGTCAGAGAATATTTACAGGCACGGCTGCTGCAATCTTTTCAGGATAAGGGAGTATTCAACACTTGGCTCTTTCAGGGTGGTACTGCCCTGCGGTTTCTTTATTCGATGCCCCGATTTTCAGAAGACCTGGACTTTGCCCTGGTCAAGACGGGGATGGAAGATAATTTCCGTGACATTCTTTTGAATGCCAGGAAGACCTTTGAGGCTGAAGATTATGATATCAGTATCAAGGTAAATGATACAAAGACCGTCAAGTCCGCCTTTGTCAAGTTTGGCAGCTTATTGTTCGAGTTGGGACTTTCGGCACACCGATCTGAAACTCTGTCTGTCAAGGTGGAAATTGACACAAACCCACCTGCCGGTGCCAGATGCGAATCTACTATAGTAAGAAGACATGTTACATTGAATCTCAGGCACCACGACAAGGCATCATTGCTTGCCGGTAAGCTGCACGCAGTTTTGGCGCGCAGGTATGTCAAAGGCCGCGATATCTACGATCTTATCTGGTATCTTTCGGACAGGAGTTGGCCGCAACCGAATATCGAACTGCTTAACAATGCTCTTGTGCAAACCGATTGGAAAGGCCCTGAAGTTACGCAAGACAACTGGCGGACTCTTCTTCGAGAAAAGATTGATAAGCTAAAGTGGGCAAGGGTTGTAGAGGATGTCCAGCCTTTTTTGGAGCGCCCCGAGGATGTAAAATTGCTGACACAGGAAAACCTCATGGGGTTACTTCAAGAGTAATTTCCGCATATCATCATATCCTATCGGCCCCGGCCAACATCATTAGCACGTAGCCACATAAAGTTAGACAAAAACCTCCGAGTAAATTATCATATATAAACTGACTTTTAACGGAAGTTGTCAATTATTTGTTATTTAACCTTTTTATATTAGGATAGGCAAAATAAGGTGCCAGAGAAACCGGATACTGACAATATAAACCTTCGGATCCTGATAGTAGATGATGAGGCGAATATACGCAAAACCCTGGGGATTTATCTTGAGGGCGAGGGGCACTACGTAAAAGCAGTGAGCAATGCCAAGGGTGCTCTGAATGAGATCAGCACAGAGGTATTCGACCTTGTGTTTTTAGATTTGAGGCTGGGACAAACAAACGGACTGGATTTAATCCCGGATATTAAAACAGCGGCCCCTTGGACAAAGATAGTTGTAATTACTGCTTATGCGTCAATTGATACTGCTGTAGAAGCGATTCGAAAAGGTGCAATCGATTATATCCCTAAACCCTTTGAGCCGGATAACGTAGCGATCATCCTCAAGAGGATACAGCAGGTTCAGTCGATGGAACAGCGTATTGCTCAGCTTCAACATGACCTTACACAATCCGAGCCGGAACCGATGTTTTCCAGCAACTATGCCTCGATGCAAAAAGCCATCGAGCAGGCCAAGCAGGTAGCGGAATCCGATGCAATAGTGCTATTGAGAGGCCCCAGTGGAACAGGCAAAACCGTGTTGGCAAAGGCTATACATGGATGGAGCAATCGAAGTGATAAATCTTTCGGAGTGATTTCATGCCCGGCATTGCCATCCGAGCTGCTGGAGAGCGAGCTATTCGGCCACGTCAAGGGAGCTTTCACCGGAGCGGTTAAAGATAACCCGGGCCGGATTGCAATGTGTCAGGGAGGAACGATTCTGCTCGATGAAATTGCGGATTTACCCTTAACTTTGCAGCCGAAACTTTTACGTTTTATTCAGGAAAAAGAATATGAACGTGTGGGCGACCATCGTACATTAACTGCCGATGTGAGAATTATTGCCGCTACTAATGTTGATCTGCAACAGGCTGTGCAGGATGGGATTTTTCGCGAAGACCTTTATTACCGCTTAAACGTTTTTGAAGTTTTTATACCGCCATTGAGTGAAAGACCTGATGATGTTCAAACACTGGCTGAAAATATGCTGGCCTTTTTCAACGGTCAAAATCATAAAAACATCGCCGGATTTACCGATGATGCGATGGCTGCACTTAGACACCATAGTTGGCAGGGTAATATCCGTGAACTGCGAAACGTAATTGAGCGAGCGGTAATTTTATGCAACTCAGATACAATCAGCATTGAAAATCTTCCCGAAACGATAAGACCCGCTAAAGCTCAAGCGAAATTGGGTGATAATATTTCTTTGGGCAAAATCGAGGAAGAACATATTCGGCGTGTTTTAGCTTCGACAAAATCATTGCAGGAAGCGGCAGATATCCTCGGTATCGATCAGGCAACCCTCTGGCGGAAGCGTAAAGCTTACAATATATAATCACACCCCCCGTTTTACTTCTCAATCCAATATTCCGCCTTGCATTATGCAAGGTTATATGTCCCCCTCTTTGCATTTCACAAGGTTAATTGCCACCAAGCGGGTTTTTGCGCAAACAAACAGGCTTATTTTCGGCATACTATTTGCATCTATGTAATAGTACAAATAATTTTTGTGCAAGGAATTTAAACAATGGAACGCAAAATATACTGGACGTTAAGAAAAAAGGTGCTAATCGGCTACGGCTTGGCATTGTGTCTTATTATTGCGGTAATTGTATGGTCATTGATAAATATGGTGCATCTTGGTAATGCCGCCGAAGCGATTCTCAAGGAAAACTACAAAAGCATTCTTGCCGCTGAAAACATGGTCGATTCACTTGAAAGGCAGGATAGTGCTATTTTGCTCTTAATCCTGGACTATCCGGATGAGGCATTAAAGCAGTTCCGGGAAAATGAGAATCACTTTCTTCAATGGCTGGGCAGGGCCAAGGACAACATAACTATTCCTGGAGAGGACAAAGTCATAGGGCAAATTGACAGCGGATACTCTGAATACCTTGTGCAATTTACAAATCTCAGGTCTATGGTCCAGTCTGATACAAAAAAGGCCGCCAAATTTTACCATGAAACCGTTCTACCGTCATTCAAGTCCGTAAGGTCCCAGTGTACTGACCTTAGAGAAATCAACCAAGAAACGATGTTTAGTGCCAGCAGTACTGCAAATGAGGTCGCTGATAGAGCCTTTTGGTCTGTTTTTACCATCGGTTCCATATCGGTTGTAACAGGATTTGGTTTCAGTCTTCTGCTGGCAGGTCTTATTGTTAAGCCTGTCCATCAGATTATCAATGCAACACAGAAGATTTCGGAAGGTGATTACGATGTTGCGGTGAAGGCCATTTCTCATGATGAGCTTGGGGTTATGGCCAACGATTTCAACCTGATGGTTAAAAAATTGAAAGCCTATCGTGATTTGAATGTAAGGCAGATACTAAGCGAAAAGCATAAAAGCGAAGCGATAATTCACAGCATTGACGATGGATTAATTGTGCTTAATTCAGAGTTGAAGGTTGAGGATATCAATCCTACAGCGGCAGAAATTTTTGATAAAACACCTGATGAGATCAAAGGTAACCATTTGCTTGAAATCAACAAAGATGAAAAGTTGTACAATTATATTAAGCAGGCCCTTGAAACTGGGAGTATTGAGAAAGACGAAGATCCGAACGCCAATATTCTGACAATTGACAAGGGGCAAAGACAGCAGCATTATCTATTTTCCGTAACCCCGGTTGTTGCGGGCAAAGACAAAGAAGCCGTTGTGAGCATGGTTCTGTTACTCCGGGATGTCACAAGGCTTAAGGAACTGGATCGAATAAAGAGTGAATTCGTAATGGCCGCTTCCCATGAGCTTAGAACCCCTTTAACAAGCATGGGAATGAGTATTTCTCTTTTAAAAGAAAAAGCAATTGGTAAATTAAACTCTAAAGAGTCTGAATTGCTTTTGGCTGCTGATGAAGAGGTCCAAAGGTTAAAAGCACTCGTCAATGACCTCTTGGATATTTCAAAGATAGAGGCAGGTAAAATGGATATTGATTTTGATTCAGTTGCGGTTGAATTACTTTTTGAGAAGGCAGTCGGAGTGCTGAAAAATCAGGCAGAGGAAAAAGATATAGAGTTGTCCTATGAGCCGGTTTCTGATTTACCGAATATCGAAGCCGATGTAAACAAAATCACATGGGTCTTGACCAACCTTATCTCAAATTCACTGCGTTATACCGAAGCAAACGGCTTTATCAAGCTATCCGCAGAACAAGCAGGTTCCCAAATCCATATCTCGGTTTCAGACAATGGTGCGGGAATACCTTATGAATATCAATCAAGAATATTCGACAAATTCGTCCAGGTTAAAACAGAAAAAGCCCTGGGCGGAACCGGATTGGGTCTGGCAATATGCAAAGAAGTTGTCCGGGCACATGGTGGAACTATATGGGTAGATTCACAGCCCGATCAAGGAAGCACTTTTACATTTACTGTTCCTATAGCAGGTTAACTTTAATCGGAGATATTGAAATGAAAGCTAACAAAATACTTATCGTGGATGACGAAAAAAACATCCGAATGACCGTAACCCAGGCATTAGCGGATATGGATGTTGA
>JAFGRL010000001.1 GCA_016935195.1 Sedimentisphaerales bacterium | reverse complement strand
GCGGTGCGAACGTGGTAAAACTTTATACGTACAATCCATTTGGCGAATTGATTGAAAAAGAGCCGAGCGACGAGGGCCAGGCCCCGAGCAACTGCTTCATGTTTACAGGCCAGTGGTATGATAACGAAATCGGCCAGTATTATCTAAGAGCAAGGCAATATGATCCTCATTTATATAGATTCATCTCCCGCGATCCGATTCTCGGGGATTTTAAAGAGCCAATAACACTGCATAAATATTTGTACTGTGGTAATGATCCGTTGAATCGCTTGGATCTAACAGGAGATTGGTCACTTACAGTTGGAGCGAGTGTTGCGGCAGAGGTAAGCTTTAAATTACTCAATAGCGGTGGCTGGATGGAAAAGACAACTGGCTCCACTGTAGGTAATGCTCTTAATACCATTGGAGGTTTACAAGCATATTATATGGTTATTTTACCATTACTAGAGTATGGACTATTTGAAAACGATTATGCGGGGCCAGCAGGAACTGCTGGCATAGGTATAACTTTTGCACATGATGAAGATAAGAGTTTTAACAAAGGTTGGGAAATTGGGCCAACTTGGTGGGCTGCAGGGGGTGGTGCTTTAATGACTGGATCTAGCGCTGCAGTAATGGTAGATCTTGCATATTCACCTGATGCCCAAAACATAAAAGATTTGGTCGGTCCCTTTTTGGAGTATGGTGGGTCATTATCAACTCCACCAACTTTCTGGGGGATAAACTGCTTTAGCACCAGTTATTCTTACGGATATAATGAGTACAATGAGAAGATAAGACTATTTACAGGCTCTTTTGGATGGGGAACACCGGGTAAATATGGTGGCTGGGGAGGAGAAGGACATATATTCAAAGGGCGAGTTGGAAGATGGGACCCATGGTTCAAGAACTGAATATTCTGCGCTTGCCCTTCTTCCAGGGTAAGCAGCGATTGGTGGTTTTAGTAACATCTTGGATTTTGTTTTTATTTTTGTGCTTTTGCTTATCAAATAGATTGTCTGCTGTTGCGCTTCCACTTAGCTGGATTCGGACAATTGATACTATCAGCTACTTCCTTTCCTTTGCGTGTATATTGAGTGCATTTTGGGTTGTGTTAACCTTTGGCTTTCACCCGTTCTACAAAACGCTGAGAAAGAAAGGTAAACAAGCAAAAATCGACTGGGGCAAGATCCCTGTCACCAGTATTATTTTCTTTATCTTCCTATTGCCTACGGTGTTCCTTTTAGAAGATATCGCTTACTCCAGCAAACGAAAAACAGTTAAGAACTTCTTGATTTCTGTGACAAGTGATCTCGAAGTACGAATTGACGGGGCAAGAATTGCGGATCCTATGCCAATTATTAACGAGCTGATAAAAGTTCGTCATTTACCTGCCCATCACTCTCACCCGACGAGGGAAATTCCAATTGAAATAAGAGACGGTGAGAAGCATCTTTCTCTTAAAGTTGCCAGGGCTTCGGATAATGAACGCGAATACTGGGTATTTTATCCATATGGTGGTTCGTTATCGGAAAATCATATTGGCAATATAATAACAGACATCTTTGCCGATTATTGAGACACAAGGTTACTCTCTGAAGAACGAAAGAATCCATGATGACTGGCGGGCCGGAGCGGATAAGTATTACTATCTGCATGACCGGCTGGGAAGTGTCCGGCAGATTATTATTGACTTTTGAATAACTAATGGAACGAATCATATTTTAAGTCCAGCTTTTTTGAAGAACGAACGTAACAGAGATTTTTGTGAACGTATATGGTTAATAGACTTACATACAGCTTTTTCAAGTGCAAATACATCTTCAGGAATATAGTTGGCAAGCTCGCTGTACTTGCTGTGATTCCAGACCAGCTCGACCGGATTAAGTTCAGGGGCATAAGCCGGGAACCATTCAATATCGATACGCATGGAAAACCTCTTGCACAATCTTCTTTCTGCCCAACGGTGGACCAGCGAGCGGTCGAGAACCAGGATAATACCTTTGGGAAAGTGTTCCAGAAGCAACGAAACAAATGCTTCAAAATCATCCAGCCTGATGTTGTCGTCTTGGATAGAGAAATACAAACCCAATCGATGGCGTTGTGGAGAGACGCTAATAGCAGAAATGACCGAGAGGCGACCTCTTCTGCCCCAGCTATATTGAATAGGTGTTTGCCCTTTTGGTGCCCAAGTGCGGCGAACAGTCGGTTGGAGCATAAAACCGCTTTCATCGACCAATACAGCAGTTCTGCCTGTTCTACGGGCTTTTTTTTATACGGGGCCAATCCTTCTTTCGCCAATCGGTTATGGCCTGCTCGTCGCGTTCTCTGGCCCTTTTTTCCGGCTTCTGACAACTCCAGCCCATACGAAAAAGAACATACCAAACACCTGAAAGTTGATATGATTGGCCAAACTGTTTTTTTATCAGCTGTGCAATCCTCTGAAGCGTCCACAATTCGGTCTTGTAACCATTTGCTTTCGGGCCTTTTAAAAGAAGTTTTTGAAGCTTTAACAACTGCTTGTCGGATAGCTTGCAAGGTCTTGAAGGTGGCGGCTTGCTTGCCAATGCTTTTTGTCCGTCTTTTTTGTATGCATCCCGCCAGCGAACAACAGAACTGGGCGATGCTCCGACCATTCGAGCTGTTTGGCGAATCCCATGACCGTCTTGCAATAGTTTCACTGCCCGGATTCTGCGTTGCTCGAGCTGTTTTTGGGTTCCTATTGGTCTCATGTATATATTTATCGGTCATTAAAGGTTCGTTCCTTTATATTTTGAAAGGTCAATAACTTTATGAGATATGGTGTCATTTTGCTGTTCCGCAAAATATATTTCTGATTCTCATATATTCAAGTGCCGACAAGCTTAAATATGCCCACTCCGTTATCATTCTAAAATGACACAAAAAGAAAAACCTACAAACGAAGACAAAAAGCTGCAAACGCTGGATGAAATCTGCGACAACACCAGGGCCATCCGTAGGGTTACAAACAGAATCCTGGACCATCTGCATGAATACCAAACAGGTGCTTCAATCCATGAGGATGTCTCATACAGTGACCCGGACGAGATAAGTTGGGATGATTTTGACAACAACGATGACATGTATATGTAAAACAGTAAACTTTTTATAGTTATATAGCTTCTTTTTTTTATGAAAGAAAAAGATCTGTTAGCTGCCATTGTTGAACTTAATAATATCCTGGAGGATATGAAGGCATTATTGGAATGGCATAGATTAAAGCAATCTGAAGCTAAGCAACAGTCTGGTTCGAATCTTAGATTTTATGATGTAACTATCGGTGACTTGAATAACAAATATTCTGAGTTTTTATTATTAGCATCACGAATCCATACTGGATTTGATAATCAAAATATCCCCCAAAGCAAACTTAGAGCGAAAAAAAACAATTAACAACTATTGAACTTCAGGCCTATTACTTAGGCTCAGCTGTAAGGATTTATTAAAAATGAAAATCAATTTTTTTTCTATCTTTCAAAAAAAGAAAAAAGCAAAAAGAAAAAAAACACGCATAGCTCACAGCTCCAAAAATAAAATTGAACTTAACAGATTAAAATCTGACTTTAACAATCTAAAAGCTCAATTCGGTACGGTAAACATATTGTTGAAAAAACATGATGAGGAAATTATCGAAAGTTCCATCCTACTTAAAAAGCATGTTAGCCGAATAGAAAAACTCGAAGAGATAGTGGCTAAACTGCCGATTATTCCGACTATAAGCGGGATTAATCCGGCCAACCGCCCAATCTCAGCGACTGAGCTGGTTTCACCGCCTAAACTTAATACCCAACTACAATCTGAAAAACTTGATATCTCACGTTTTTCACCGCAGGAAAAGAGAATCCTTTCAGTATTCTTTCAAAATCAGGACATGGCCCTGTCTTATGCTGATATAGCTCAATATTTAAGCAAATCTGCTAATACCATCAAAAACCAGGTTCGGCAGATAAATATGAAGGCAGATATATTCAATTACACTGTAGATAACGAGAGCAGGAAAAGATATAAACTCAAAGACGGCCTTAAAATTGAAAAGTACCTTAATCTCTCACATTAGTCGGTTTATTGGTCGGCGATTAGACTGCCGTATTAAACGTATAAACGATTGGGCATGGCTGGACAACCGAGCAATCGAATAATTATTGCAACAAGCTTCTATGCATTTAACTTGCGAAGCTTTGAAAAGAGTGAACTTATCTGATAAAAAACAGCATAAGCCGCTACAAGCGTGTTCTTTTCTGTGTGATACAGAGTAATTGCCGGTATTTTGCAGCATCTGCATATTTTAATCACACACAGATTCTTAAAGCCGGTGAACCGAATAACTAAGGGTTTAATCAAATTCAATGCAATTTTCGTAAACTTCTGACAGTTTATACGTCCGGGACATTTTATGCGTAAGGTAATTTCCGGACGAAAACTTTATAAAGCCGCAGCACTTTATATGTTCGGTACGGTTTATGCGTAAAATGGATATCAAAAAATATCTCGAGGATAAACAGTCAGACCTTGAAAAATCGAAAGCAAGAATTACTAACTCAAATGTCTTTGATTTTAATTATATTCCTGAAAAACCCCTTATGCGTAACGAAATCAAGCCTGTAATTGATGCCCTGCTTCGTTATCAACAGACCGGGATTGCAAACAACGTCTTAATCCTGGGATCCAGAGGTTCTGGTAAGAGCCTGGCAGCTAAATACCTGATGAAGTTGCTATCTTCAAAGAACCAATTGAAATTTGCTTATGTCAATTGCCGCCACCATAATACCAGCTTTAAAATCCTCGCCCATTTGCTCGGTCTGAGGGCCAGAGGCAGAACCCTTGATGAATTATGGCATCTATTTACAGATGCCAATCCTGATAAGACCGTATTTATCCTTGATGAAATTGACCTTATTAACGATAAAGACAAACACCTTGATATTTTGTACCTCATAAGCAGATCAGATAGAAACGACATGGCTATCCTATTGAGTAACAATCCTAAATTCACAAATACCCTTGATGAATCCATAAAGAGCACCTTGCAGGCGGAACTCGTTCATTTTTCAAGCTATAATGCCTTTGAAATCGGACAAATTCTTACGGACAGGGCTAAGACAGGCCTGAAATTTCTGCCAGAAGAAGAAATAAGCCAGATTGCTGCTATGACAGTTAAAAATAGTAACTCGGATGTAAGGATAGCTATAAAAGCATTGCTTCTCTGGGCTATGGAGCCTAAGGTATCACTGCAGGAACATTTTGAGAAGGCAAGACGCGATATTATGATTGAGATTCTAAAAGACCTGAATAGCAAGAATCTTTTGATTTTGAAGGCAGCTCTTTCCCAAAAAGATGGGTATGTTAAGGACATTTACCATTCATACCGGCAAATTAGTACCCAATCCGGCGAAGAGCCCTGGAGCTATGTTCATTTCTATTCGAATTTAAGTTATTTGCAGAGTCTTGGTCTGATTATCATGGTCTCAACAAAGGTTCACAGGACCCACACGAACAGGATACAGATGACATTCGATACTGAGCTTTTTAATTCAATGTGGCAAACACGGTTTGAGTAAATATTTTCTATTATACCCCAAAACCGGAAAGTATATAAACCCTGGATTTCTTTATTTACCACTAAACAGTTACAAACATTTAGAAAATGACAATGCCGAATAAAACTTACGAGCTAAGAAAATTATACTTTGAACAGGGTCAGTACTCTGCAAAACAAATAGAACCTGAGTATCCATCATTGTTGCGATGGCCGGAAAAAGGTTATTTTGAAAAATTTAAATTAGACGCCGAGTTACTGCAAAAAACACTCTCGCCCATAGAGAAAACTGCCAATTATAGTATTGCCGACCAAGTATTCGGCAACCAAAAAGAATCTGAATATCTCGGTCTAAAACACCTGGCAAATCTGTTCTATGAGAGATGTAAACTTCACAAACAGCATCTTGAGGAAATTGAACACAGCCATATAAAAACACAGGAAGACTTATTTGGGGTAAAAATAAATAATATTCCTGAGAATGCAAGGCGACTTTCAAGTCTTGAAGGGTTGTTGTTACAGCTTGAGCAACAAAGAAGGGATGAAGAGCTTGCATTCTGGAAGGACACAGTTGAACTAAGAGAGAAATTATTTGAAGGAGCTTCTACATATAAGGATGCCAAGCACCGTTATTCAGTTTTCGCAGATGTGGAGACCGACTATGGCAGATAATACAAACCCTGTCAATGTACGGCAACTTTGCCTGAGGCTAAAGCCTGTTCTAGGTTCCCAGATGGATAAAATCTATACTGCTTACCTGGCAGAAGATGACCAGGGTAAAAAACAGATCGAGCATTATCTTGGTCTTTTGACCGCAAAATATCTGCCTGCGAAACTAGTACCTCATAACATTTGAATTTGTGGGTACAATCTTTTCAACTTGATTCTTGCATCCTCAGTTGTGAACTGCCAGTCCACGG
>JAFGRL010000034.1 GCA_016935195.1 Sedimentisphaerales bacterium | reverse complement strand
TGTGTCAAAAAAGCCTGCTGAACCAACTTTCAACCAAAATCACCTGCCGCCGCTGATTTTAATCCCCCTATGAAATATGCGGGTTAAGCATATTTTTTTATGGAAGAAATCCAGTAAAGGCTCGTAGCTATTAGAAACAAAGCTAAGGTTCGTAAAAAAGTGAAATAACCAATCGGTTCTGGGTTTGCAGGTCCGAAGCAGCCACAACTAATCTCAAGACCTCGATACAAAGCGGAGGCGAGAATGAATGCGAACATTGCAGCCATTCCGATACTGGCCAGTAATGCGCCAGTAACAAAAATTCCACCGACCAAACATATACCAACTAACAGCTCCAGCCACGGAAGCGTCATTGCTATCAACATCCCGAGCTTAGGACCGACAAGTTCGTAGTTATATACACTGGAAAGAAAATCATAAGGCTGACGTATTTTTGGTAAGCTGCTCCATAGGAAAAGACAGCCAAGACCTATTCGTACAACTAATGTAAAAGAATAAAGTATTCGTTGTCGTATCAGTCCATCGGATTGCATAGCAGCAGTCCCTTTACTCATCGCTTTTTGCCACCAATTCGTGCCAGCTACCCTTGAATAAGGAAACATTAGAAAAGCCGTCCGATATAAGCTCAATTGCCACCTTCTCGGCGAAGCTGCAGCCGGAAGTTTGACAGTAAACCACGATGCGGGCCTTTTTGTCAATGTGAGCCATTGCTTTGCGGAGCTCATCATCACTGGCATTTACTGGAACATTGACTGCGCCTTCAAGGTGCCCCGCCTCGAAATCTCTGTTTAATCTGGCATCAATAAAGATGGTATTGGTATTAAGCAACCTACGAATTTCTTTCTCGCTTACCTTTGGAAGGAAATTACCCAGATGGGCCTGTTGAATCGAAGCTGTGGCATTTGCGTGGGCCAGGAAACCTACATCATTGACGAAATGATAAACCGTTCCGCATAGTAGTGCCAAAAGTGCCAGTCCCACACTTTGTGCTATCGAAAGAACAAGTAAATGACGCCGCGACGTCATATACGCCGAGGGCAACCACCACCGCCTGCCACAACGAACGCCCAAAACAGCCGCAACAACAATTGCTGCATATATTATAAATCTCCTTCGAGCAGAGGCGAAAAGGGCGCCAAGGTCAATCGGCTCTGCTGATACGATTAAGCCGGTTCCATCCCAGCGCGGCGCCAACTGGTAAAACGGCACCAGCCTGACCGGTTGTGGCGGGTCATACAGCCGTGCTTGACCGTCCTTTGTCTCCAAAAATAACTCATAGTGGTCGTATGGTTTTTTATCCGGAGCAGATTTGACGTGCAGAATAACAGGATAAGGCGATTGTCGAAGCTCTTTGATGGTCAGCTTGCCGACGGGCACTGCGTGAAGCCCATTATCCTCTGCCGCCTTTTTCAGCTCGGCCAGCGAGCTACCTTGACGTGAACCGATATATTCCGGTTTGAGTAATTCGGTGAGGTTAACGTCTATGTCGGAAAGTTTCGTCGCCGTGTAGATACAATAGATACCACAATAGGCACCAAATGACCTGCGATGCTTGGAGGGAGGGTTAACAGTCTTCGGAGACTGTTGTTTTGATGCAATTATATATTCTGCAATTACCGGTTCCAAACACAGAGCCAAAATCAAGGAAAAGAAATACAGAGGTCTAATATTTGAAAGATTCATCCTGTAGTCTTGTCCCTCTCTATCAGTTATCTGCTTCTTTTTTCTTATTTAGCTCATCGACCATTTTATCTATTTCTTCGAAAGTAGGAGCATCCGCATCAGGCACGACTTTGCCGCCTTTCCAGATGTATTGTATGCCCGGCGATTCTGGGACAGTTACCCTCGTGCCTTCCGGCAAATCAATCTTAAAAGCACCAATGGTGTTAAAGTCGGGATTCAACTGGATATCACTGACGGTGTAATCACAGTGGGTTGAAACACTGCTACCATCCTTTGCCGTATTCGCGAAGTCAAATGTTGATTTAGTTGGTATGAAATATTGCCCAATTTGCTGAATCTCCTTGCATTCAAACTGGTCTACCCACAAAACCAACTCGTTTTTAGACATTGGCGTGTCGTTTATAAAGTCGTCTCCTGTCTTTTCTATTTTCCACTTTAATGCCGCATACCCTTTTGATGGTGCAACCCAGGCCGTTACTTTGCCGTACTTCGTTGTTCCCTCGAGCACATTACAGCTAATACCGTTAACATCCTCCTGTCCTTGCCGCAGATGAAGGTCACCGGATTCGCCGAGCAAATCGGTCACACTTTTATGGCTGTTGCCAGAGGTCCTCCCGAATAACGGACCGCCAAGCTCATCTTGTTCAAGCATATCTTCTTTTTCTCCCTTAAATTCAGTGGTTATCGAAGCTCCCAACGGCGGGCGACCAGGGTTGCCTACGACACTAACAGATTCCCGAGCTGTGATAATCACCCTGAGAATGGCGTTTTTATTGGGGTCTGGATTGCCATTGCTATCGGGTATAAAACCATTTCCGTTCCATTCGACTCGGTTGTGGTCTCTATTAAAAACAAAAACTAACTTCCACAGTCCTTTACCGGGAAATCCAGTTGGTGTAGAGGAAATATCAAACTTCATTGAAACCGAGTCGGCCCAATTAAAAGAATTCTTAAAGTTCTCCAGAACCATCATTGTATTATTCTCCTCATACGGGACAGCGCTTTGGCCAATGCCAACTATGAGACATCCAACAGTAATAACCGACATAAAAATTACTTTGACCATAATAATACCTCCTTAATCGACAACTGTCGATAAGAACAAAAGCACATCGAGTTTCCGCAAGTCTTATTAGTATAAGTTGCGATAGAGCGTTCCTTCCGGATGTCACTAAAAGCAAGCTTGATTATTCCCAGGTTCACAAGCTGCATTTCCATTACAAAGACTCCAGCTAATATCAGAACATGCAAAATCGTCGCTATAACCAAAACACTTAGTTCTCTTGAAACCAGCAGGACAAATTTTCTTCTTCCTTTTGCCCCATTCTGATACGCCACAATAATTATCTGCAACCTCCAAGCATGGTCGGCAACCACCCAAAGCCATTTCTCCGCTTATCACTCGAGGTGTAGCGAGGAACCAGACAAGAAGGAGCACTCCGAGAATGGTTATCCTCGATAATATGTTTTCAATTGATAATTTCTTCATAATAAAGCTCCTTCGTCAATCATAATCAGTTATCACCTGTTACACTCAATTTTTCAAGCCGAGCTTTTACCATTTCTATGCGCGGGTCATAGGGAAAAACCGTTCGTATAAATTCTTCATAGACTTGTTTGGCGTTATCCAGCCAGCCGATTTCTTCATAAGCCCTGCCTAAGGGGTACAGTATATGATGCGGCCGTTGATTCTCAGGGTATTTCTCCAGCGACAGTTCCCAACACTGAATAGCCTCGGCCCATTGGCCTCTTTTGAAATCCAGCCATCCCAATTTTAGCAAAGCATCTTTAGCCGATGCACAATCCGGATAGTTTTCAACAACTGCTTCATAAGCTTGTTCTATTTTTGGGTCTGCCTCCGACTCCGGCAGACCGCCCGAGTTTCTTAGCTGCTCATAGCATTCGCCTATTAAGAACTGGGCTTGCGATGCGTACTTGTCCTCGGACCAGTTATCAACCACTTTCTTACAGTACTCGATAGCTTTTTCGTATTCCCCCAAATGCTTGAAGCAACAACGAGCCGCCAAATAGTAAGCACGCGGGGTAGTAGCAGAAGGCGGCAATTCTTGTATGAGTTTTTCCCATACAGCTATCGCTTTTGTGAAATAGTCTCTGGCTTTGGTGCCAAGGCCTTCGTATTTATACTGATGGGCCTTGTAATAATATTCCTCTCCAACGCTAAACAGATAGAATGCAAGGCCCTGCGGATTGTCCCCAAAATTCGACAATATATAATTCACTTTCGCCATCGCCTGGTCATTGTTGCCTAATCGCACGTATGAACGGGCAATATCGGCGGTGCAGCGC
Organism: Sedimentisphaerales bacterium; assembly: GCA_016935195.1. Lineage (GTDB taxonomy): Bacteria > Planctomycetota > Phycisphaerae > Sedimentisphaerales > Anaerobacaceae > JAFGRL01. Next base: position 1,799 of record JAFGRL010000034.1, on the reverse strand, counting down.
AGTTGAATCTTTTTATCCGGCTCCAAGGCCAGAACAGACTCATTCAGCGCTATCGAACGTTCGTAAAGACCGGCTTGGCGGTAATTATACGCTGTCCAGCTCAACGCATCGGCCAAATTCGGGTCTGCATTATATTTCTGCCGCATTACCTCCACATCTGCATCGGCAATTTCCTGCTGCTCCATTGCTATTTCACTTCGGGTCTTGTAGTGCTGAAACCACACAGCACGAGGGTGTTCAGGAAATCTCTCCAGTAAAAATTCGCCTAACTCCTTTGCGGCGGCAGGCTGGCCCTTGTCAATCAGCCAGCCGAGCACCTTCTCCATCTGATTTACATAATCGGGATGCGACTGGAAATTATCCTTCAATTCTTCGACTGCTTCGAGCGCCTTTATTATGTCTCCCTGCGCCAGATAGGTCTGTGCAATCGACCTCTGAAACCATACCGCACGCTCGTGTTCGCCGAATTGCTCAAGTAGGCCATTGTATATCCGCAAAGCGGTCTCGAACTGGCCTTTTGTAACAAACTGCCAGCCTAACTCATGAGCCTGCTTAACGAATCCCGGTTTGCTACTGTAATCTGAGAAAAATGTTTCAACTTCTGTCTTAGCCGTCTGGCTATCACCTGCGTTAAGGGCATTTTGGATTTGTGTTCGCTTCCACTGGGCGGCCTGTTCATTATCCGGTAATTGATTGAGCAGATAATCGGTAATACTGTCGGCAAGGGCATATTGCTTTTTGCTTCGCAGGCGGTCTGCCGTAATTTTCATCTGATTGGCGTAATCCGGATGTGATTGGAAATCGGTCTTTAATTTTTCGACCGCCTGTGCGGCCTTTTCCATATCGCCTCTTTCAAGATATGTCTGAACAACCGACCGTTGGAACCACGCTGCGCGCTCGTGGTCGCCAAACTGCTCTAAAAGGCCGTTATATATCCTCAGTGCTGTATCATAATCTGCCTTTTTTACAAATTCCCAGCCTAATTCGTGGGCATGTTTTACAAAGTCAGGCTTACTGCTGTAAGCGGAAAATAGTATTTCAACTTCAGCCTTAGCAGTCTCGGTATCGCCTGAATTCAGGGCGTTTTGAATCTGGGTTCTTTTCCAGACGGCAGTTTGTTTGTCGTCCGGCAACTGCTTAAGCGCCTCATCGATACTGTCGGCAAGTTCATTTTGCTTTTTACTTCGCAGGCGGTCTGCGGTTATTTTCATCTGGTTGGCATAATCCGGATGCGATTGAAAATCGGTCTTGAGTTTTTCAACCGCCTGTGCGGCCTTTGTTATGTCTCCCTGTTCCAGATAGGTCTGCACGAGAGACCTCTGGAACCAAGCTGCGCGATCGTGATTGGGGAATTGTTCAAGCAAACCATTATATATCCGCAATGCAGTCTTATAATCAGCCTTTTCGACAAACCACCAGCCAAGCTCATGGGCATGCCTGACAAACTCAGGCTTACCACTGTAATCAGAGAACATTGTTTCGACAGCCTGTGCGGCATTTTCAATATCATCCTTTTCCATGTACATCTGCACAATTGACCGCTGAAACCACGCCGCTCGCTCGTGCTCGCTGAATTGCTGCTGCAAATCTAAGTATATTTGCAATGCCGTGTCATATTGGCTTGCCTTGACAAAATCCCAGCCTAATTCGTGGACTTCTTTGACATATTCGGGCAGCGAGGAATAGTTTTGTTTCAGTTCAGCAAGAGCAGTTTCTGCCTGTTCTATTTGTCCGCGTTGCAGGTGCATAGTAACTGTTTTACGCTGGGTTTTTAAGGCCTCAACATCAGATGCCCGGGC
>JAFGRL010000033.1 GCA_016935195.1 Sedimentisphaerales bacterium | reverse complement strand
GTCGGACAAATAGAGCAATTCATTCTCAATAAACCGGAAGGTAAACGTCACATTGAAAAGGGCTATCGTCTGGCTCCATACGATCCGACGGTTTGCTTCGTGGCCGGTCAACTTCAGGCCTCTGACGGACAATTGGAAGCCTCATACACTAAGCTCAAACAGGCGGTCAGACTCGATGGTGCATTTTTCGAAGATGCAGCGGATGTATATATAAAGCAAGTAAAACAACCGGAACTGGCGGTTGCCCTGGCCGGAGATGATATCTGGAGACTTAGTCATGTAGTAAACAGATTAACTGACCAAGGCGGACATGAAGAGCTTATAAACAAAGTGAGCGATCGACTTTCCAAGATCCTTGAAGAAAAATGTTCGAAACCGGATGCCCCCGCCTGGGCACTGGCGACTATGGCCAGACTTTGTCAGAGGGAAAACAGGAAAAACGACGCTATTGAATATTATCGTAGCGCTTTGGTTCTCGAATATGCACAAGTTGAATGGCGTTTGAATCTTGCAAAGCTCTTAACGGAAATGAACCAGATTAATAACGCTGTTCATGAAGCAGAGATATGCCTGCGACTTCATCCTGGCATGCAGGGAGCACAGGCATTGCTCGAAAAGCTGTCAGGTATGTCAGCAGCTATAACTGATAGAAATGCCACAAGTACCAGTCAGTAGTGTTATTAAAAGTCTATGCTGGACTGTTAATAGGTGCACAACGTGACAATTCGAAGGATTAAGCACCGACGGGGACGGAGTCTATCCGAAAATGATCTTTAGTTCGTATTGATAATAACCACATCACATTAACATAGCAGCAATATCAAATATTTCTCTCTGCTATACAAATCGAATTGGTGAAAAATATAACCTCCCGTTTTAGCAAAAGAATGTACTGCAAGAATAAGTGCATGCTTAAATTATTATGAAGACTTATATCGCAGTCTGTTTTGGTTCGGCATCCCTGGCCGCCGTCATTACGCTAATAGTGATCCGAATTGCGGTGGCTCTGAAGGTTGTTAATCTACCGGGCGTCAGGGATATTCACTCGAAAGCAATACCTCGCATTGGTGGTATTGCTATTTTTTTAGCGTCTATGAGCCTTACAATAGCAACTCTTTGCCTTCCCAATACTATCGGTAGCAGATTTCGCGACATACTTCCCTCAATAATAGTACTGCTATGCTCATCCAGCTTCATTTTCTTTGTTGGCCTGATTGATGATATTTACGATTTGCGAGCTCACCAAAAATTAATCGCACAAATAACTGCAGCCGTCATTGTATGCATAAATGGCATAAGAATAGAATCATTTGGTATTACCGATTGGTATAGAGCCGAACTCGGTTGGCTCTCCTGGCCTGTCACATTGCTATGGATTGTAGGCATAACTAATGCAGTGAATCTTAGTGACGGGCTCGACGGACTCGCGGCAGGTATTTCCGCCGTAGCATGTGGGACAATTTCCATATTCGCAATTTACACCAACCAGGTTATTATGGCCGTTTTAATGCTGGCACTTCTTGGAAGTCTTACCGGATTTCTGCTGTTTAACTTCAATCCCGCAAAAATATTTATGGGTGATTCGGGCAGCCAGTTCGTAGGCTTTCTAATAGCAACATCAAGTGTGATGTGTGCAACGAAAGCTCAAACGTTAGTCGGTCTGGCTCTACCCGTTCTCGCCCTTGGAATACCGATCATTGATACATTGTTTGCCATCGTCAGGCGTTTTCTTGAACGAAGATCCTTATTCGCACCGGACCGTGGTCATTTTCATCACAGATTGCTGAAAATGGGTCTCAAGCAAAGGCACGTGGTTATATTTACTTATGCCGTCACCCTGTCCGCCGCCGGATTGGGAATGTTCATGATGATCACACAAAAAGCCAGCACAATACTCGTCTTTGTCGGTGTGGTCATTTTGCTTCTACTCGTTTTCCGCATCGCAGGTTCGGTAAAGATTGGTGAACTGATTTTATCTTTAAAGCATAAACATACTATAACCCGTGAACTGAGGCAGGAAGATCACCATTTTGAAGAAGCACAACTTTATATGAAAGAAGTTCAAAATTTCGAGCAATGGTGGCAGGCAATCTGTAAGGCCGCGGATAAACTTGATTTTCTAAGTATTGAATTACCTAATGACAATGGCAAAGAACGAAGACTCATTTGGCATAAAAACAACGGTCAAAATTGCTCGTCCAATATTATGAATGTCAAAATCCCAATAGTTGATATAGAAGGAAAACACAAACTTAATATGGAAGTTGATCTTGAAGTGAACGATTCGCTCGAGTCGGCAGGACATCGTGTTTCGTTGTTGACAAGACTTATGAGCGAAAACACTTCTTCTATATTTCCGAAATCATAATTTTTATACAAAACAGATATTTCACCAAAAAACAATCATCCACCAAAGACTTCTTATATGGCTTCGGGATTTAGTGATTTAAGTGTTACATTTATATCAAGGACATTGTGCCTTATAATGGCACTTGGAACCCAGAGCTGTTTAGCCTGGTTTTTGGGACCGGATGGTAGAGGCTCATACGCTATCTGTCTTCTCTTTGGAACTCTGTTGGGATTTGCATTCGGGATCGGCTGTGACGCAGCTTGCGTCTATTTCGTATCCTCAAAGCGATTCACCATTTCTGAAGGCATATTACATGGATTCATTTATAGCGGTATCGGCTCATGCTGTGCGATTATAACAGGTCTTATCATAATGCAGTTACCATTATCATTTCTCAATAAAGCCACACCGACAGAATTTTATTTCGCTCTTGGTACCGTTCCTTTTTCACTGTTTTCACTCATGCTCCTGCAGCTTTTGACGGCGATACACCAATTCGGCTGGTTTGCAATCCTGTCAATTATATATGGATTAGCAAAGCTATCATTTACATTCATTCTTATTAAGATTTTCTCATTGGGAGTAAATGGCGCATTGCTGGGTATCTTTACGGCAAGTATTATAACAATAAGCGGCTCTCTTATAATATTCCACTGCAAGTCAGGCATAAAATTTACTAAGCCCTCCATAAGGTCCCTGCTCGACATCTTACATTACGGAATCAGATACCACGCCGGTAAAATCAGCAACCTGATGAACTTCAGGCTCGGCACAATAATTCTCGCCTTCTTTGCTACAAGAGCTGAAATAGGTTTGTTCGATGTAGCCGCCAACCTTGCAACAGTGACTATAATGATTCCTGATGCACTAATTACAGTCCTAATCCCTCGCGTGGCCGGAGACAAAATCGGAAAAAAGGATTTAGTGGCCAGATGTTCCCGCTTAACTTTTCTATTCTGCTGTCTTTCCCTGCCGCTGCTTGCCATATTTACAAGACCGATCGTCGCTGTGTTGTTTTCACCTGCGTTTCTCCCGGCAGTACTAATTATCAGACTCTTGCTTATTGGAGTATTCGTTCGATGTATTTGTAAAGTTTTTGTTTCTTACCTGCTCGGCACAAATCATCCCGGCATTGAATCAATCAGTGTGGGCATTGGAATTACCTTCAACCTTTTATTACTCTTAATCCTACTGCCCATAATGGGCCTAACAGGAGCAGCTATAGCAATGGTTGCAGGCTATTTTGCCAGTTCCTCTGTATTGGCTCTTAGCTTCTCTCGATTGAGTGGAATGAAGTTCACAGAAATATGGAGATTCAGAGCTTCCGACTTGGCATTATTAAGCAATCCACTTAGAAATGCATTCATAAAAGTATCTCTAAAATGACATCATAATCTACAATTCCAACAATAGACTGTCATATTCAAAAAGTTATCTAAAGCCCCTTTGCCGCACAAATACATATTGATTGGCTTTTCTAAAGGATCCCAAAGTGCCTTCTTTACTAAAAACGGATTTATTTAACAAAGTTAAAAAAGCATCTCCGGAATGGCTCAGGAACTTATCGCT
>JAFGRL010000032.1 GCA_016935195.1 Sedimentisphaerales bacterium | reverse complement strand
TTATTTATCGTCCTTATGTTTGCAAATACTTCATAAAATTTTTCAATTAGGCTATATGAAGAAGTGTTGTTCCTGCAACATTAAGTTGCATTTGCGGTTATCTTTGTTCAGGAACAAAAGTTTCTCTTTAAATTCAACAGCATCTGGGAGTTCATAAGATAAGTTGAAATTGATAGCAAGGCAGCTTTTTACAGAATTGGCAGGGGCGTTTGATAGTTTTGCTTGAAAAAATTTCTGATTCTGCCATACTATTGTTGCCAACAATCAACAATTTATCTGTTAATTCTTATGGATGACAAAAAAATTGCACTGTTCGGCGGCACGTTCGACCCTATTCACCTTGGCCACACTATAGTTGCTGCCAAGGCAGCCGAGCACATCGGGGCAAGAAGGGTTATTTTCATACCCGCCAAGTCCTCTCCTCTCAAAGATTCGTCTCCCCAAGTAAGTGCCCAACATCGTCTACAAATGGTTACGCTTGCAATTGCAAATATCAACAGCTTTGAAGTAAGTGACTATGAAGTTAAAAAGGACAGCCCTGATTACACTTTACATACTGTAAGACACTTTCAAGTTGAGTTCGGCAGCTCGGCGTCAATTTTTTGGTTAGCAGGAGCGGATAGTGTTGATGATTTTCCCAATTGGTACAAGATAGAAGAACTTATTGACGAATGCAATTTGTGTGTAATGTTCCGGGCCGGCTGCGATGCTCCTGATTTTTCCAGATTCAAGAGTCTGTGGGGCGCCGAACGAATAAAGAAACTTCAGCAAAATACCATTGATACTCCCCTTGTCGAGATAAGCAGCACCGAAATTCGTAGAAGGTTAGCTTCGGGGCTCGATGTTACTGAGATGGTTGATAGAAAGGTCTGCCAATATATTACCAATAATGGCCTGTATCGCAGCAGATAACGTGGCGGCTATATGCTGCCTAAAGCCCTCAGGATTTGATTGAGCCGACTAAGTTAACAAGCCAGTCGTACCAGTTGCTCATCCCCTCTCCGTTTTTGGCGGATATTTCAAAAATGGCAATGTCTTTATTCAGTTTGCGACTATCAGATTTCACTCTTTTTATATTAAAATCTTCCAGGACCCCTGCCTTAAGCAAATCAGTTTTATTTATCAGTAATGCTTTCGACTTCGCGAAAATTACAGGGTATTTCGCCGGCTTGTCATCTCCTTCTGCTGTCGAGAGAACAACTATTTTTGCATTCTCCCCGAGTTCAAAAGCTGACGGGCAAACCAGATTGCCTACGTTCTCAATGAAAATCAAATCCAAATCACCGATAGGCAAATCTTTCAGAGCATTGCTTACCTGAGCTGCAGATAGATGGCACGCACTTTCGGTATTTATCTGCACCGCAGGGGCGCCGGTTGCCCTTATTTTCTGAGCGTCAATATCGGTTTGAACATCTCCTTCGATGACGCCTATTCTGAGTTTTCCTTTCAGTTCGTTTATAGTTCTGCTTAGAATTGTCGTTTTTCCCGAACCTGGTGATGAAATCACATTGATACACAGCTTCTTGTGTTTTGCCAACAACTTGCGATTCTTAACGGCAAATTCTTCGTTAGCGCTAAGTATTTTTTTGCCAACTTTTACTTTATACATAGCTAAATCCGTACTTTGATAACATTTTGTACCAAATAATTTTATGCCCTGAATTCTATCTCCTCCAATACCAAAGGCTCGTCAGGGAACAGTTGGAAATCCTCACTGCCGCATTTGTTGCAGTTAGGATTGAATACTTCAAATTCGAATACCGCACCGCAGTTTTTACATTTTCCCTTTATCGGTTTGTGCTCGATGTCGAGCTTCATACCTTGACAGGCCGTGCCTTTGGCGATGGCTTCGAAGGCGAAATTGACAAGTTCATCGTTAATGGCATTTAAGACTCCGCAGCTTATTTTCGCAGTAACAGGCTTAGCTTTTTGCCTTGCAGCTTCATCGAGGATTGTCTTAATTAAGCTCTGGGCAACAGCAGTTTCGTGCATCAGCATATCCTCGGAAGCTCTCGACCATAGGGCATCTGGACGATTCTTTTTCCGCCTATTTTAGTTTCAAGTTCTACTACCGGCAAATTATACGTTTGCACAAGCTCACCGATTAGGCTTGCATCTGTCCCGAGAGGATGTTCTTTGCACATTTTAAGACATTCATCTGCCGCATCTTCCGAGACAAATGCAACGAACTTCCCTTCGTTGGCGATATTTAAGACATCCAGGCCAAGCATATCTGCCGCCATCTGAGCTGCCGGCTTGACAGAAATAGCATTCTCTTTAATTATAATACTGAGTTTTGTCTCTTTTGCTATCTCATTAAGCGTTGCTGCCAGGCCTCCACGGGTAGGGTCGCGCATAAACTTTATTCCCGGGATGTTCTGAAATAATTTGCAGGTCAGTTCTGCAAGGCCGGCACAATCACTTTTCAACTCTGATTCGAATTTCATACCCTCGCGCTGCGATAGTATCGTCAAGCCATGGTCGCCAATAGTTCCATTTATGAGAACCTTGTCTCCGACAGATATTCTGTCGAAACCGGGCAGTGGATTAGCCACTTTGACTCCGATACCTGCTGTGTTTATAAAAATCTTATCTGCGGCTCCTGCCTCAACGGTCTTGGTATCGCCGGTGATAACGCTGACATTGTTCTCTTTGGCACTTGTGCTTAAACTATCAAGGATCTTCTCAAGGAGCTCAAAATCAAAGCCTTCTTCAATTATCAGCGAAAGAGACAGTGCCACGGGTTTTGAGCCTGCGACAGCCAAGTCGTTTACTGTTCCGCACACAGCCAACCTGCCGATATCGCCACCATTGAAAAACAGCGGCTTGATGACATAACTGTCGGTTGTAAAAAGTATCGATTGGCCATTAATATTTAGCTCGGCAGAGTCGTATAGTCTTGAAATACTGTCTTTGAATCTTGGTTGGATATTATGCCTGATGAGTTCATCGCTCAATCGGCCGCCGCCGCCGTGGGCGAGCAAAACCTTGTTCCTTTTTAATTTCCTCATTACGAGCGTCTATCCTCTCGTCCGTATTTAAACCATGCTGCGCAGATTCCCTCGGAGCTGACCATGCAGGGACCAACGGGATTATCAATGGTGCATTCTGTTGCGAAAAGCCTGCATTCGACCGGCTCTATCAGTCCGCAGATTACTTCGCCGCATCGACATCCGGCAGGTTCGGCGCCGGGCTTTTCCTCCAGGCCGAGCCGTCTGAACGCATCAAATTTACTGTATCTTTTCTTGAGCCTGAGTACACTTTTTTCTATGTTTCCAAGTCCTCGCCAGTGGCCGTTGCCCGTTTCGAAATAGTCAGCGATGATTTTCTGTGCGGTTATGTTGCCTTTTCTGGTTACAACTGCGTTGTACACTGATTTTAACTGTGCCTTACCGGATGAAAGTTGTCGGCAGATTTCTGCCAGGGCTTCCATTATCTGTATAGCCTCAAAACCGGCTACCACACAAGGCCTGCCAAATTCCTCGACTATCCCGCTAAAGGCTTCATAGCCGATTATCACACTGACATGGCCCGGGCAGAGAAAGGCATCGATTTTATCATTTTTCGCACTCAATAAAGTTCGCATTGCAGGTACAACAAGCTTGTGTGCACATAGAACACAAAAGTTGTCAATATCTTCTTCGCAGGCCTGTTTTATTACTACCGCAGTAGCAGGTGCCGTGGTCTCAAAACCAACAGCAACGAATATTACCATTTTATCAGGGTTTCGTTTTGCAAGAGTCAATGCCTCTTCGCTGCTGAGTACGACCTTTATGTTGGCATTTGTGCTCTTGGTCTCCAGTGAGCCGTCTTTGCCTGGAACGCGTACCATATCGCCGTAGGTAGCGATAAGGCAATTTTTTCTTGCTGATAGTTCAACAACAGTATCAATATATCCCTGACTTGTAACGCATACCGGACATCCTGGTCCTGATAGAAGTTTTATACTTTGCGGTAATGTTGCTCTTATGCCGTTGCGGAAAATCGATACTGTGTGAGTGCCGCAAACTTCCATTATATTTATTTGTCGGCCAAGTTTCCTGCAGGCCTCTTTCATAAATCTTTGGGCTTTGTAGATGACCTCGAGCATTGTTTATCCTGACAGTTTATTTTGCGTCTGGTCGAAATCGTTAATTTCAGCAATCAGCTGCCATGTTTTCCTGGCCTCTTCCTCATCCACAACCGCTATGGCAAAGCCGGCGTGAATCAGTACCAAATCTCCTAATTTCACTTCCGGAATCAAAGTAGTCCGTGCCTTCCAGCGGTTGCCCATAGCGTCAACCACTGCTTTATCACCTTCCAATTCAACTATTCTTGCTGGTATTGCTAAACACATAGTTCGTCGCTCGCTTCTCGTCGCTCGTGTCTCGTTAAATCTTATTAATAAGACTTACAATCATTCGACTTTCGTGATTTATATCCTCTGCTAATTCTTCCAATTTCTTTTTTGTGATATTATTTCTTTTATTGGCGATTATCAGTTGCGTTTCTAATTCTGCGCAAGAGCCTAAAGAAATATACAAAAATTGCTTATATTCTTTGCTATGATGCCTCACAAAACCTTCAAATCCTTATAATCTTTTACTTTCACTTATCTTTCCTCAAAACGAGTCACGGGTCACGAGCGACGAGTCACGGCCTTAGCGGCAATTGCCGCCTGGCCTACGGATATTCCGCCATCGTTCGATGGGACTAAACGATTGTATAATACGTCAAAATCTTTTCCCTTCAAGAGTTTAATACATCGATTCGTCAGATATCGGTTACAAAAAACTCCTCCGCTTAGCGCCACGGTATTCAGTCCCGACTTTGCCCTTGCCTGCTCAGCCATTTCTGCCAGTGCCAATGCAATCGTGTTATGAAACTTTGCAGAAATAACCTCCTTATTCATATCTGCTCCTATATCGTTCACTATCTGCTGTATCATTTTACGCAAATCGAGCTCTATAGGTTCATTGTCGCTGCAGGTGAATTGAAAGTCGTAGTTGCTTTCGATGCACTCTGCAGCGATTGCCTCCAGCGCCATTGGGAGCTGGGCATCGAAGTAGTTTTTTGCACCGAGGCCTACCATTGCAGCGACGGCATCAAATATACGACCAAGGCTTGATGTTTCTACAGTATTGACATGCTTGTTGATTTGTTCAGATATTATTTGCTGTTTATCCTGGTCCGGCTCGATTCTCTGAAGCAGCCATCCGAAGTTATCTAACTCAAAATCGTCGCTGTAACTATCCATCAATAGTCCGAGCACAGGCCTTATTGCCTCTTTACTCGCCTTATCTGCCCCGGCCAATGGCCAGTAAGACATATGCCCGAATCGCTCGAAATCTTCCAACGACCCAATCAGGCACTCACAGCCCCAGATAGCTCCATCACTGCCATAGCCTGTGCCATCACAGGCAAGACCAATAACCGGGCCGTTTAGCTCGTTTTCGACAAGAACCGATGCGATATGGGCCCAATGATGCTGAACCTCTATTACCTCGACATCAGGTATCGAAAGAGCGTAATTTCTCGATAAATAACCTGGGTGCAGGTCACAGGCCACAACCTTTGGCTCAATCTCAAATAGTTTGCTCAGATGCTCAATGGATTCAATATAGTGATGATGGACCTGGGCATCCTCCAAATCTCCTATGTGCTCGCTGCAAATAAGCTGATTTTGTTTTACGCAACAAAATGTATTTTTCATATCAGCTCCGGCAGCTAAGATATCCTGCCGAGAGTTTTCTTTGATGATAATTGGAGTAGGCACATAACCCCTGGCTCGCCTTAGAAGTACAGGTCCTTCTTCGATAAAATGTATGATCGAATCGTCCACCTGTCGGTAAATTTCCCTGTTATGCATTAGAAAGGCATCGGCAATTGTTGCAAGTTTTTCCATTGCCTTTTCATTTTTACAAATTAAAGGCTCGTCTGAGATATTGCCGCTGGTCATAACCAACACTTTCAGGCCCTGGGAAAAAAGCAGATGATGAAGCGGAGCATAGCAGAGCATAAATCCGAGCGTGTTGACTTCTTCAGCGACCGATGAGGCTATCTGCGAGTCTCTTTTCTTGGTAAGCAGTACAATAGGGCTTTGCGGACTTTGCAGAAGCTGCTCGGAAACTTCATTTATAACCGCGTACTTACGAATCTTTTCTACCGAGTCTGTCATTATTGCAAATGATTTGTGGTCTCTTCTTTTTCGTTTTCGGAGCCGACGAACCGCCTTGTCATTTAGCGCATCCACCGCCAGATGAAAACCACCGATACCCTTTATAGCCAGGATTTTGCCGTCTAAGAGCATTTTTGCCGCTTCTGCAATCACTTCTTTGTTTTGTGTTTCTATCGTGTTGCCTTCGTTATCTGTTAAGCTAAGAGTCGGCCCACAGGCGGCGCATGCGACCGGCTGGGCGTGGAAGCGTCGGTCAGTAACATTTTCGTACTCTGACCGGCACCTCCGGCACATCTTAAAGCACGACATTGTCGTATTAACTCTGTCGTATGGAACAGTTTTTACTATCGAATACCTCGGGCCACAATTTGTGCAGTTTATAAAAGGGTATTGGTAGCGAAAGTCGTTGGGCTCTGTCATCTCTGCAAGGCAGTCCCGACAGGTTGCAATATCTGCTGTTACTTCAGACAGAGTTATTCCTCCGGGTCTGCTTGATTTAATAACGAAGCTATCTTCAGCCTCGATGGGTTTTATTTCGACAACTTTACATCCTTTTATCTCTGCCAGGGGCGGCTTATCAGTGTTTGATTGAAGACGCTCTAAAAACTCAGTTATATTTTGGTCCCCGCCTTGGGCTTCTATCATTACCCCTTTGGTATCATTACAGACGTAACCTGAAAGGAATAGCTGGCTGGCCAGCCGATACACCGCTGGGCGAAACCCTACTCCCTGAACCCGCCCGGTTATGAATATCTTCTTTCTCTTCACCAAATCTTTTTTACTTCCTTCCGACAATGCAGAGATGAATTTTATTACCCTTTCCGATTCCCAACTCTTATTTTACTTAAAAAGTATGCCTGCGTCAAAAATATAAAACGACGAACAAAATGCTTGTTTTTATCCCCTCGGTCACGGGCGGGGCTTGGAATTTGCGATTTTTGGCGGCAGCATCACCTCTTGGTATAATATCCATCCTTTCTGTGATTAAGTGCTAATTTGAACCTACTACCAAACTCGCCTGCCTCCGCCGCGACCACGGCCCCAGCCTCTGACTCGACCGAAACCTCGGCCAAAACCAAAGCCAAAGCCTCCACGAAACCACGGATTCATTTGGCCGCCATAAGGCATACCATAACCAGCAGGAATTTTTTTTAGTGGGAGTTTTTCTTGACATATACTTCATTTATTGTCATATTACTGCCTATTGTTGACATTAACAGGTTGTTTTTTACAGTGTAAGTATTTAAATAACAGTGGGTTGCAAACACAGAATTAGTATAATTGACGTTGAACACAAGTTAATTTGACATGGAAATTTTAACGAATTATCAAGAAAATGATCGATGGATGGTCTATGAAAGTAAGAATCTAAGTGTGTAGGCAATAAAGGGTTATTGTTTTTTAAGAGAATTATTATGGGAAGGAAAATTGTATTAACTGGTGTGCTGTGTGCAATGGTTGGAATGTTGTGTTCAACTGCTGTCGCAGCAGCTCCAATGGGACCGCCCACTGCAGGCCTAAAAACGGGCCAGTTTCGGGTCGGTGTCGATTATGGCTATATGGAAGGTGATATTGATACCAAAGTAGGTGAAGTTGATGGTTTCGAGTCAAATACTATCCTTGCAAATCTTGGCTACGGAATAACCGATGAGATTGATATTTACGGACTTATCGGTGCATCTGACGGAGATGTTGACGAATTTGACAGCAGTTATGAACCTGCTTACGGTTTTGGCGTAAAAGCAACGCTTGCCCGGGACGAGAATGTTTCATGGGGTGTGGTCTACCAAATGCTGTGGGTAAATCCTAAAGATGATATTTCAGGAGTTGATGTGGAGATAGACGCTTACGACATAAAAGCTGCAGTAGGCCCTTCCTATAATGCGAATGGACTTAAGTTATATGGCGGCCCAATGCTTTATTACATTGACGGTGAAATTGAGGCTTCTATCGGTGGATTATCCGGAGACGCTGACATTGATCAGGATGTGCAAATAGGAGTATATGCCGGTCTCGCTATAGATTTGGCGGAAAACATGTCTTTGATGGGTGAATACCAATACACTCATGATGTTGAAACCATCGGCGCCTCTTTGTACTGGAAGTTTTAAAGGTTAACAATAAAAGATATTGTTTTATTGGCAGAAAAAGGCTGCAAATCGAATGCTTGCAGCCTTTTTCAGATTATTGAACTTTGATCAACGGCGAAGGGCTAATCCGAAACAGTTTTGATTTAGAACTGGCTTGCGTATGTAGTTGAAAAAAGTTATTAGGAACTGTTTTTGGATTGTCGGTAAGTTTATAGATATGTGGGCAAATTAACTGCAGGGCAGTAATATCGTTGCTGTGGTTCCTTTGTCAGGTTCGCTTGTTATCTCAAGTGAGCCTTTGTTTATCTGTATTAATCTTTGTGCGTGTGCCAGGCCCATTCCGCGTTTTCGGCCGGCCGGCTTTGCGGAGAAAAACGGCTGAGCTGCCTTTTTTAGCGTCTGGCTGTCCATTCCGCGGCCGAGGTCGCTTATCTGAAGTTTAATTTTTTGGCCATTTTCGGCTGGTTCGGCGGTAATTTTTATTGGGCCAAGCTGGTCGGTGTATGACTCTATACTGTTGCAGATAATGTTTGCAACGGCAGAAGCAATCTGCGCAGAATCTGCCAGCATAGACTTTAATCCCTCAGCGATTTCGATTTGAGTGTTGATATGTTCGGCACCTGTCTTTGCTGTGGTTAGCTGGATGGCCTCATCGAGGATTTGCTTTATGTCCGTCTGGGCCGGTCGCGGCTGAGGCGGCTGGGCAAAAGCCATCAGGTCATCGATAATCCGGCTTATTTGGTCGGTATTTTGCTGTATTTGTGTCAGCATCTTCTGTTTATCGGCGTCAGATTCGGAGCCGGCTAAAAGCTGAACCCTGCCGGATATTACCGAAAGCGGATTGTTTAATTCATGTGCCGCACCTGCTGCCATTTCAGCAATGGCAGATAGAGCACCATCACTTTCAATTTCTGCTTTTGGCTTTTGCTCAGCAGGTGCCATTGGTCTTTGTTTTTGTCTTGTAAGTGATTGAGCTAAGTGTTCGGCGAAAATTTCATTTTGCCTGGCTGCGATATTAAAATCCAAAATTACCGCAGCTATTAAAGTAGTTACTTTTAGCTCTTCTTCGAGTTTGGCTTGTTTAACAGGATGGCGCATCTCAAAGACTATTGCGCCAATTGCTCTTGTGCCGGCAAGTAGAGGTACTAATACTGTGCTTCCTAAATCAAAATCCATATCAAGCTGGTCAAAAAACCAGTTAAGACTCTCATCAACACTTGCAACTCCAAACTTTTCTTTTAGTAATTCCGGCAGCACTTTTGCCTGAGCAGGGATATTTAGCAGGACTGTTCTTGCCTGTGATTGACTTTCGACTAAAACTGCCGGGATGTACTGTGAAGCGTCCGGGGCAAGAAGATACAAACAGACCGGGCCGGTCTGATAGAACTTCTGCCAGCGGTTTGCAATCAGCTCAGCAATTTCCAGAGGACTGTCCGATGAGTTTATTGTGCTGATAAGCTCGGCGACAAAATTGAGCCGAGCCGTGGCTGTTTGAAAACTTAACTTATCGGCAGAGAATTTGGTGTTGTCCTGGGCTAATTGCGATGCAGCAGTATGGATGGCCGCACAATATTTTTTCAGAGCATCCGGCATTTCCAGGCCGATGATTTTGCACCTTTGCGCAACTTTATTAGGCAGCATTTGTTGTATTTTTTGCAACTGTTCGCTGTTTATCCCGAGCGATTGAGCTGTAAGAAAAGTTTCCTCGATTGGCTCGAAGCTGCCTGACCGGCCAATATTGCACTGGCGGGCGGTTATACACGCCAGTTGTACGATTGAAGCAATTTTTGCCTGCGGCATAGTTAGGCAAATTTTCCCGGGGTTGCTTTGATGCAGCCAGATAGCCAGTATCAACTGTTGGGGAAAGTGCCACTTTTGCGCCAGCCTCTTGCCGAGAATTGTGTAATCTGTGCCGAGGTTTTCCTGCTGGATTTGACAGATAGAGGCTTTGGCGGCCTTGGCCTGTTCAATAACGGTAACGAAGCTGCGAGGCATTGCATCGGCAAGAGCGAAATTTCCGATATTGTGCAAAAGGCCTGCCAAATAGCACAAAGATGGATTTTCATCTATCGCCAATGCTATATCTTCAGCACAGCAGGCGGCGGCAAGGCTGTGTTTGATGAATTCTTTTCTTAAGGCAAGCTTTTGCTCATTCTCGCCAAGGCCTAAGCTAACTTTCACAGAAAGTATAGCGTCCCTGACTTCTCGCAGCGGCAGTTCCTCAAGAAGCCGGCCTATGGACAGCTCCTCGGTCGAAATTTTGACACCATGCTTATATGCCAATGCGAGAAGTTTTGAAGTAAGGGCAGGGTCTGATTCAATAATTTTGGCCAAATCCGGAGGCGATAGTTGAAACTGATTTAGCTGAGATAGAAATTGAGTTATAACACAAGGGTCGCTCGAAAGACAATCGAGCTGGCTTACGGCCAGTTCTACCCGCTGGGCAATAGTTGGGTCGATAGATTTATCCGACATCCAGTCGAGTCCTCGTAAATTTTTGAGGCAGTTTGCATATGACTTTAGCAGTCTTAAGTGCACTGAATTTATTTCATGTGCAAAATGCCGGCGATTTTGTTTATCAGGTCGTTAATGTCAAAGGGCTTTCTCAGAAAGTCCTCGGCACCGGATTTTAACAACTGGTTGATTTCATCCTGCTTTATTACACCGCTGATTATGATGACCTTAATGCTCTCAAAGTCAGGATTATTTTTTATGGTTTGACATACCACATTGCCATTTATGTCCGGCAGCATATAATCAAGCAGTATCAAATCGGGGCCGAACCTCTGGGTAAGTACCCCGGCGTCGTATCCGCTGGTTGCGGTCTCGATTTCAAATCTTCCGTCACGATTAAGAACATCTGCTATCAGCTCGATGATTTCGGTGTCGTCATCGACGATCAGAACCTTCTTTTTCCCGGACTCCAGGTAATCCAGAGGGATGTTGTTTTCCTTCATAAACCTTACGAGGCTTTCGCGCGGAATCCTGCGAAATCTCGAGCCCGGGATGCGAAAACCCTCCAGTCGGCCGGAATCAAAACATCTGATAATAGTCTGCTGACTTACCTTGCAAATCCCAGCAGCTTCTCCGGTTGTAAATAAGTCCTTCATCTCACCCTCTTTATGAGCCAAATCCCTTCAGCTTGTATCTGCCCAAATCTCCTTTTTGACCTAATTTAACAACATAGATTTGAGTTTGTCAAGGATAAAAAGCTTGGTATCTTTTAATATATCCAGTCATAGATAATAAAGCAGGTGTATAGGGCCTTGTTATTTTTCCTGCTTTTTGACGCTATGTTTTAGTGTTTTTGATTGGAAACTTGACCGTATATTAGTCAGTTACTAACATACATGAGCTTAACTTATAGCCAGTCAATCAAAACCTAACATACAATTGTCATTTAAGGAAAGATGCGAAAAAGACTATGGCAAGGGTCAATGAGAATTTTCTGAAACTAAAGGCCGGTTATCTATTTCCGGAAATCGGCAGAAGGTTATGTTTCTTCCAGGCTGAGAATCCAGGCAAAAAGGTTATCAGTCTGGGTATCGGTGATGTTACTGAGCCGCTGCCTCCGGCCATTACTGAGGCAATGAAAAGGGCGGTTGATGATTTGTCAGCGGAAGCTACCTTTCACGGATATGGTCCGGAGCGGGGGTATGATTTTTTGATTGAAGCAGTAATCGAGAACGATTTCAACCGCAGGGGCGTTAAGCTGGAGCCGGATGAGGTTTTTATAAGCGATGGAGCAAAGTGCGACACGGGTAATATCCAGGAGTTATTCGGCTTAGATAATGTCGTTGCCGTTACCGATCCGGTCTATCCTGTGTACATCGATACCAATATTATGGCAGGCAGGGCGGGAAAGGCGGGCAAAAATGGTCGATATGACAAAATAATTTATCTGCCGTGGAAGGCAGAAAATGGTTTCGTACCTGAGCTGCCAAAGAAGCCCGTTGATATAATTTATCTTTGTTTTCCAAACAATCCTACAGGAGCTGTGGCGAATAAAGGGCAACTGAAAAGATGGGTTGATTATGCATTGACAAACAGCAGTGTAATTCTTTTTGATGCTGCGTACGAAGCCTTTATAACTGACCCTGATATACCACACTCGATTTATGAAATTGCCGGTGCCAATGAAGTTGCGATTGAGTTCAGGAGTTTCTCCAAAAGCGCCGGTTTTACCGGCGTTAGATGTGCTTATACGGTCGTTCCAAAACAGCTCAAGGCCTATACGAAAGACGACAAAGGTGTTGAGATTAATCCATTGTGGCAGAGGCGCCACAGTACCAAGTTTAACGGGGCCTCGTATATATCGCAAGCCGGTGCAGTGGCAGTCTATAGTCCTGAGGGCAGAGAGCAAACGCGTAAGGTAATTGATATTTATATGTCGAACGCAAGACTGATTCGTGAGTCGCTTTCCAAGCTCGGATATAAAGTCTATGGGGGTGTGAATGCTCCTTATATATGGGTTAAGACGCCGGAAGGTATAAACTCCTGGGAATTTTTTGATTTGCTTTTAGCAAAGGCGAACGTAGTGGGTACGCCGGGTTCGGGTTTTGGGCCCGCCGGAGAAGGTTATTTTCGCCTTTCAGCCTTTGCCAGGCCGGCAGATGTTAAAGAAGCGATGGAACGTATGGCACACGGTATATAGTACTCCATGACATTTTTACAGTTTTTACTGTTTCTGATATAAATGACAAAACCGACAACAGCATATATCGGGCTTGGAAGTAACTTGGGGGACAGAGATAGTGCTATCAAAGATGCCCTTGTAAAGCTGGCCGAAACTGAAGCGATTGAAGTTATACGTACCAGCGACGTAATTGAAACTCCATCGCTTGGCGATAAAGATCAACCTGCCTATTTGAACTGTGTTGCGCAGATAAGCACCTCCTTAAGCGCAGAAGACTTATATAAAAAAATGGCCGATATCGAGAATACTCTCGGCAGGGTCCGGACGGAGAAATGGTCGCCGCGAATTATCGATTTAGATCTTTTACTGTTTGGCACCGAAGTTATAACAAGCAAAAACCTGACTGTGCCGCACTCACAGATGCATTTGCGGTCCTTCGTACTCGAAGGACTTTGCCAGCTCGATGGTCAGTTGGTACACCCTTTAGTTGGAACTACAGTTGCTGAATTGGCTGGCCGGCTTAACGGTGCTGATTTTATGTTGGATTCAAATCGGCCACAGCTAATTAGCATAGCCGGGGTCATCGGCGTCGGCAAAACAACTCTTGCAGCGAAACTATCGGAATTACTTGGCTGCAAACTGCTACTCGAAGCTTACGATACAAATCCGTTTTTGCCGCAGGTCTATGCCGGCAGAAAAGAAATGGCCCTGGACTCGCAACTGTACTTTTTGACTCACAGGGCCGAGCAGTTAGACCATAGCGTATTAGTGTCAGGCAAAATGGCTATAACCGATTATATCTTTGATAAAGAGCTTATTTATGCAAGGCAACTGCTCGATGAGCAACAGTTGAAATTGTACAATAAGATTTATCCTTGGTTTAGTGAAATTGCTGCTTTGCCTGTTTTGGTTATATATCTGATTGATTCGCCACAAAATTGTCTGCGGCGAATTCAAAAGCGTAATCGTCCTTATGAACGAGCGGTTGATGAAACTTTTTTAGAGATTCTTCGTGCTGGCTATGAGCAGCTATTGTCAGGTTGGAGATACTGCCCGGTGATTCGAATAAAAGTCTCAGACTTTGACCTGACCGATGACAGCAATATCAGGTATTTGTCAAAGCAAATAAGAGCTTATGTTACTTAAGACAGCATCAAGGATGTTTGATAATTGACAGTTGCTTATGAAAATTACAGAAACGATAGAACAGGTAAGACAATTAGTGAAAGCTGTCCGAGTTCAAAACAAGAGGATAGGTTTTGTCCCCACAATGGGGGCGCTTCACATCGGCCATATTTCGCTGATTGAGACTGCGGTAAAGCAATGCGGCTTTGTAGTGGTAAGCATTTTTGTCAATCCGACTCAGTTTAGCCCCAGTGAGGATTTTGATAAATACCCACGTCCTGTTGAGAAGGATTTGGAAATTTGTGAGAAAAATGGTGTAGATATTGTCTTTAAACCAGACGTTCAGGAGCTGTATCGGTCTGGGAATTTAACCTGGGTAACCGTGGAAAAGCTGACAGATTCTCTTTGCGGCAGGTTCAGGCCTGACCATTTCCGTGGAGTGGCTACTGTTTGTGCAAAGCTTTTCAATATAGTTGGGCCGGATAAGGCCTATTTTGGTCAGAAAGATGCCCAGCAGGCAATCGTTATCAAGCAAATGGTGGCCGATTTGAATATGCCTTTGGAAATAGTTGTCTGTCCAACGGTTCGCCAGCCCAATGGCCTGGCTGTCAGCAGCAGAAATAAATATCTGACCGAAGAGCAGAAAAAAGCTGCTGCCTTAATCTATAAATCGCTCCAGAGATGCCAACAAATGATCGAAGCTGGAATAACAAACAGCAGCCAAATCCTTACGGAAATGCACAATATATTAGAGGAGCCCGGAACAATTGAAATAGAATACATAAGTGTTGTCGATGCCGAGAATCTGCAGGAACTTAAGAAAATTACCGGCAAAATTCTTGTGGCAGTTGCTGTCAAAATAGGCTCGGCCAGACTTATCGACAACATTCTCGTGGACACCGGAAAACAATAATCTATAATGATGACTAATTAGTCGGTATTGAATAGTAAATCGTATCACGAGCCACGAAATATGTTTGTAAAGATATTAAAAAGCAAGTTACATCGAGCAACAGTTACCGATACAAAGTTGCATTATGCCGGCAGTATAGGCATCGATTCTACGCTGATGGAAGCTGCAGACATTTTGCCCTACGAGTTAGTTCTCGTCGCCGATTTGAACAATGGCAACAGGCTGGAAACCTATGTCGTTCCAGCCGAAGCCGACTCAGGGAAAATAGAAATACTCGGCGCAGCTGCCCGGCTGATAAAACCAAAAGACATTGTCATTATTCTGAGCTTTGGCTATTATACTTCCCAGGAGGCTGAAAAACTTAAACCCAAAATAATCATCCTTGACGAAAATAATAAAATTAAACGCAATGGATAAGAACTTCTCTTTTATGACTTCTCCGAGATGCGAGCGGCGAACGACGAGAAACGAACAAAATGTATCCTGAGCTTTTTAAAATTCCTTTTATAGGGTTGCCCGTATGGAGTTATGGCCTGATGCTCGTTATCGGGTTTCTTGTTGGCCTGAGTGTAGTCAGGCGATTAGCTTCAACAATTATCTCTGATCCTCAGCAGATAACCAACACAGCTCTTTATGCTTTGATAGCAGGTGTGGCCGGTGCCAGGATATTCCACGTAATCCACTATTTTCACGATTATGAGGGAAATTTACTTTCTGTCTTTGCCGTCTGGAAGGGCGGGCTGGAACTATTGGGGGGATTCATCGGAGCTATTACGGCAGTTGCAATTTATCTGTGGTATCACAAGCTTCCTGTTCGTAAGTGTTTGGATATCTTGGCTATTGGGCTTATGATTGGGCTTTGCTTCGGCAGGATTGGCTGTTTTCTTAGAGGTTGCTGTTACGGCAAACCTGCCGATTTGCCCTGGGCGGTACGCTTCCCCTATGGTTCTGACGTCTACCTCAGCCAGGTTTATCCAGATACTGCAAGAAAACGACCAAGCCCACAGTTGAGATTGCCGGATGATTTTTTCATATATTTCGAGAGAAATAATCAGGTATACACTGTCCTGAAATCTTTAGATGAGCTTACAGTTGAGCAAAAAGAGCAGGTTAAAAATGGTCCATACCGCTGCCTGCCGGTGCACCCAACGCAATTGTATTCGTCTGTCAACGCTGGTCTTTTGGGCCTTATTCTATATTTGTTCTGGAGAAGAAATCAACGGGAAGACTTATCAAAATCAACCAGGCGGCTGTTTGCCGGAAACGGCAGTACGTTCGCTTTAGTGTTCATACTCTACGGTATTGCGCGGTTTTTTATTGAGTTCGTGCGTGATGATAATCCTTTTGAGTACGGCTGGTGGACGATATACAAAGGCGGAACAATTTCACAAAATTTGTCCGTTTATATAGTGATTGCAGGCGTCGTTTTGATGGTGATATTTAATGCAAGGAAACCCCAAAAGTCCTCATCAACATCAACAAAAGGAAAGGAGATAGTTTATGAAGGCGGGAACTAATTCAACAGAATTCGTATTTACAGTTTCGGCACTGGCAATTTGTATGATGTTGCCATTACTGGCAAATGCGCAGACGAATTCTGCAGCGCAGGAGGTCAATGCGGTTATGGCGCAGATTCCACATCCCTGGCTCGAAGGACCTGCTGCGCCGACATTGGATGAATATATTGAAACTATGAACTATTGGGCAGAGAAGCACCCAGATATTCTTGATGTTCGGGTAGCGGGCAAAAATCTCGAAGGGCTCCCGATATATCTTTTGAAGATAACAGATAAATCTGTGCCGGATGAGGACAAGCAGGTGCTTCTTGTTAGCTCTCTTCATGCCGGTGCAGAACAGACCGGCGGCACAACCGTGTTGAATTTTGCTGACTGGCTGTTAAGCAATGAAGAAAAGGCAGTTCAGACAAGACGCAAGCAAATCATTCTTCTTATGCCTGTAATGAATCCTTATGCATTTTTTGTAAAGGACCATTGGGGTAATTCTCAAAATATCGACCCATATGCCGCCGGCAGGGGAAAATTGTGGGATTTGAACAGTTTGACATTCAAAGAACCCAATAAATGTCCTGAGGTTGTCATCTTCAAGTCCATTGTTGATAAGTACAAGCCCGATGTGCACGCCGACATGCACGGAGTTCATCTTCGAAAGCCCGGCAGATTGGTTTTTGAGTCGGTTGGTACGGCATATTCGAACTATGCGCTAAGGCCTTGGGACTGGCGAATTACCGAGGCCCTGATAGCCTCGGGCAACAAAGCAGGCTTCGGCTACGATAGAGCAGAGGCAAGTGCCCAAAGACTCCTCTGTGGCGAGAAACTCAACCCCATAGCAGATAAGCTCTGGTCGGGCAGACCTTACTTTTATACCGCACATTACGCTTTTGCAAAATATCACACACTGATTTTGGTAGCTGAGATTGGCTGGGAACAAAGCGGCGTTGCCTTATTAAAAGGGCTTGTCAATATTGGCAATAACCTCTGGGATGACGAAGCATTTGCAGGTTATCCGGTCAATACAATAGCTAAAATAGGGTACAGCAGAATTCTTGCCTGGGGCAGCACAGCTAAACAGAGACGCAAAAGCAGATTTGAGCTCTGGCAAAAACAGGCAGGGCTGGAGATTGCTATGATGTATCCGGAATTTGATTTTCAGACAGGCTTTGCCTGCGCTGTCAGTAAGAAGGGCAAAGATGCTCTGAAGAAAGATTTGAAGAAGACTCTTATAAACCTCAAAGAATTTAAGACTATTAACACAGATTACCTGGAAGCATTCCTGAAAGATTGGCCTGAGGGTATGTGGTCTGTGGGAAATGCCGACAATGAAGACTTGAGGATTGAAAATGGTATTTCTCTGAGGTTAAGGATAGCTTATCGCGACCCGCAGATAATAGACCTGCGACTCAATGGTCATACTTTGAAGGAAAGCCGGACGGAAGGCTATAAGAAGTGGTATGCCGACGGTTTTACGCAGGTGCAGATAAATGTGCCGCCGGAAAAATCGCGTAAGCAGGGGCTTTACATAGTAACCTGTGCATACAAACCTCAAAAGCTGCGTTCTTACGGCTGGAAAGTCCCGGATGAGGTAACAAAGCGACTAAATCAAAAAAAGATAACCGAACAGAAGTAGTTAACGAAACTATTG
>JAFGRL010000031.1 GCA_016935195.1 Sedimentisphaerales bacterium | reverse complement strand
GGAAGCCCCTCGGTTTGCCACCAAGACCAGAGAAAATTACCAGTGAGAACATCACAAGGAAAAAAACGGGCAAGACCAGCCATACCGGATTTCCGCCAAGCAGTAACTTCGGCAGCTGGCGACCAATGTTTGCAAGAATAAATCTTAGCGCGGACAGAAAACCTGGAATTACGACAGCCAACACAAATATGGGGACGATTGGATGCCACGGTAGAAACGCTTCCCCAACCAATATACCGTGCCCAAGTCTAAGTGCTGAGACAAGTAGAGATGTCCTTTGGATACTAATCCATTGTCCGGATTTGGTCAACGTGCCGGCGTTTCCCATATGTTTCCCTAATAGAGGCCCGAATTGTGGAGATGACAACACTAAGAACAAGAACAGTATTATAAGTAATCTGGTTACAGATTTACGATTTATCGCATATCGAAACAGCCATGCGATAGTAAACGCCAATACGTATAAAAACGTTACGTACTCGATGTAGAGCATTGCGGTTATGATACCCCCGATTACCAGGCACTTGCCCTTAGATGGTATAGCAAAGTTTTCGGAGCTTGCTTCTTGTCCTATGTTTAGTCCTAAAACTAGCGCAATTAAACCCAGTCCTGTCCAATATGGATACCACCTAATAGAACTGCCCCACATAAGGACATGAGGGTGCATAAGACATATCAAGAGAAATAAGACCAATACGCTTAGTCTATCGCTGAAATAGTTAGCGGTTCTGAATGCAAATAGAAGCAGACCTGAGTAAAGTATCAAAACTGGACCAAGTGCCGTCCACCTTTCCGAATTAAAGATAAGATAGAAAATCCGGGAAAGCACATACGCACCAGGCGGATGTACATCATCTAAAAGCAACTTAATTTCCTGGGAATACATCTCAGATGTTTCTAAAGGAAGCGTTTCCTTAAAATTAGACCAATGCCAAATGTCAGTTACAGGCATCCGGATAGGGCCAAAAGTAGACAACTCGTCCTCAATAAAGTTTCTCACATTCAAGAAGCACAAGGATAAGGCTATTGATGCCAAAGATATAACGATAAATGCAACCAACTTCTTCTTTTCTTGTGGGCTGTTCACAAGTAAGCTCCTTTCCATAATCAGTCGAGATACTATAAAATCTCATTCGGCTACTGGCGCCTGTACGAACCCGTTAACTTCCGCCAGAGCACAATTGCAACGTCCCAGAGTATTTCCCAAGCTGTATGCAACGGCTTGAGCTTTGTTTCCCCAGGTATACTTCATTCGCTGCTTGATTCTGGCGTGGTAGTCGTAACAACTACCCGAGACTTCTACTATTTTCTTGTAAAGAGTGTCAAAATCCATATTCTTTATTTTTCCCTTTGGCATTTTTTTACAGTACCCACTATTAGCCTTTTAAAACCGGAAATCTTTTTGTTATTTCCTTTTAGTGTTTTCGGCGGTAAGGTTGCATAGCTTAGCATATTCCTCCCTTTCCTGTTCAGCAACTTTACGCCAAGTAAAATGCTCACGGGCAAAATCCTGCAAGCGCCGCCCAATAGCAGGCAGAGATTCTTTTGACTTATAGATTTCCAAAATCGTATTAGCTATCGAGTCGGGATTAGCATCACACATCCATCCGCCACCTTCCTTCACAGTGGTCACACTAGCCCCTGGGGTAGCCATGCAAGGACGTCCTAAGGCCATAGCCTCAATAAGTGCAATGGGTACACCGGCCTCAAAACGCGAAGTATGGACAAAAATATCACAGGCCAGGAAATAACTCCATTTTTCCTGTCCAAATTTAGGCCCAATAAGACTTACTACATTCTCCAATCCAAGTGACCTTATAGTTGACAAAACGTAGTTCTCATCTTTTTTTGTAACAAACGGCCCTACCATAAAAAGCTTGCATCGAGGTCCTTCCGGGAGAGATTTAAAAATTGCCATTGCCTCCAGTAACAAGTCAATGCCCTTATGATACACGTTTATGCGGCCTACATACCCCATCATTAAGTCAGTTCCAAGTGCAAAATCGCCGAGTTTTGCAGCAGGCAAGCACTTGCTCATATCAAATACACTATCGTCTACAGCATTTGATATTGTAAATATGTGCTTATCAGGGAAAAATGACCGAATTTCTGAAGCCTCCATTTCGCTTTTAGCATATATTGCTCCTGCGTGTTTAACGAATGCCCTAAAGAACAGGATATTCCCAATGAACTTCTTGGTTTTTTTCACATTTTGAGCACCTACATTCATCCCACCATGAGGAATAACGATGTAGGGCCAGCCGAGTTCTCTGCATCGCCGGGCCAATGCAATATGAAAAGGAATGTATGTGCTGTGGAAAATTACAAGGTCGGGGCGGCCGAATTCCTCTCGTATGCAATTAACCCAATTCTTCGAAATAAACCAAGGATTATAGTGCCGCCTATGAGGTCCTTCAATCAGACAAACACCGGGAAATTCTCCAAAGGTTTTTACACAACTTTGCGGTGATGATGGTAACAATCCTATTTCAAGCCCGATTTTGGCCTCAGCCAAGACTGAACCGCGAATACTTTGGTTTACACCGCTACTGCTGGGATGTGGTTCTACGGGACCAACATGCAATATTTTCATAGCTATCATTTCTTGAATATTTAAATCTATTTTGTGAGCTTAATGACAGTTTTTCAGTCTTTCACAGGCCGAACCGAGCCTATTTTTGAAAACTCGCGAGCGACTGAAATAGAATTGTCGTACAAACCCGTAAATATTAACAACCCCTTCTTATGTGACCAAAGTTCCTGTCTCTCAAGAATCTCTCTTGGAGTAAAAAATGGCGTATCAGGATTATTTGGATCGGTCTTTGTAACGCTAACGAAAGCCCCGAATATATCATAAGGTCGTCGTTTGTCATTTCGCATTTTCGGCACATCGCGGTAAGTATGCTCGGCAATAGCATCTTCACCTATCTCGCTTGTGGCTTCATATAAATGTTTAAGAGACGCCTGACATATAAACGGTGCCGGTAAAACAAAGTCGACTTTGCCCTCACTTTGTACCGCCGTTCTTATTGCATCTCTTATAGCGTTGGATTTCGCCTCAGGAATCCTGCGATTGGGTAGGGCTAACAAAGGACATTTAACATACGGTTCCACATCAAAAGCCACAAAGTCAGCCCCCATTAGTTTAGCTTCTTCTCTGATACGCCGAATTTGCCGAACGTAATAGTTGGCATCGAAGGCGTCCTCAAATTTAAAATTATCTAACTTATGACCTGGATATAGCCAACGGCACCAAATAATCTTCACATCCTTATGCTTACGTAGCACTTCAAGCGATTGTCTAAACTTTGGAACAGTATAATAATTTTGTCTGTCTAAATAATTAACCCCTTCAAGTAATACATGAGAGAAAAGTCCGCTCGATATAGCTAAATCCAGAGCTTCAGGACCAGTTTCGATGTCCTGAAACCATATTATCATAGGCCTTTTTTCCATCACGCTGGAAACAGTTTCTTTCGTAGACCCATTGGTATCGCTTTGTGCATCGTTGCTGAAGCAGGATGTAATTATTCCCGTTATTAAACCAACGGCAAAAAAAATGAGTACCACCATCTTGAACTTTATTAATGTTATTTTTAAATTGTTCATCTCTACCTCTATTTAAATGTACCCATTATAGCCAAGTTTAGACCTTCTATGAATCTTCTTGTGTGATTTTCAGGGCTGAATGTTTCCGTGATGGTCTTATATCCATTTTGTGTTAGTTTGTCAGCAAATTCACGGTCAGCAATAACCTTTTTAATACAGCCTGCTAATGCTTCATCATCACTTACAGGAAAATTCAAGCCGTTTATACCATCTTGAATGGAATCTTTTATGCCGCCAACATGCGTTGCTATTGCCGGCCGTTTCAAAAGCATCGCTTCCAATATAACATGACCAAAGCCTTCCTCATGAGAAGGAAGAACAACCATATCTGCCTGAACCATAATCGCAGGAACATCATCTCGCCAACCAAGAAAATAAACATTTTGTGAAACGCCCAAATCCTTTACCAAATTTTGTAAATACCCCAAATACGACTTATCGTTCATAACCACATCACCAGCCAACCATAATGTGGGGTTCAGTCCTTCTGATTTAAGTCGAGCAATTGCTTTTATGGCGGTATCCTGACCCTTCTTCCTAATCAAGAACGCCGGTATTAATATTCGCGGTTGCCCCTCTAAGCCCGGCAAAGGTGTTTTGAGAGTTTGGGTACTTCTTTTGAGCGTATCAGCAATATCGATAGTGTCAAAAACAACATGAATACGGTCCTTTTTCACTCCAGTTAATTTTAATTGCTTTGCCGTTTCGGTCGAAATCGCCATTAAAACAGATACCCTATGTTTCATCAGCCATTTCTGCCAGCCGTAAATAGAAGCAGGATCAGGACACATAATAATTTCCATCGCAAATGGATAATGGCGTAAACGAAAACTAATTCCCAAAACTAATAAAGCAAATCTGCCATTCGACCATATTACGTCAGGATTTATTTCGCATACCTTTTCAATAAGCCTCTTTCGCAATCGCAAAAAAACTATTATTTGACAAATCATTCGCCATAGCCGCCGCAATTTTTGCTTATGATACCCGATATAAACATTATCGGCTTCAGGAACCATAATATGGACTCTTATACCTGCTTCCTTAAGGGTTCTCAAGTACGGTTCACAAATCCCATAGGCATCAATTACTTCAACATCGTGATTAGCCGATAAACGCTTAGCAAGGTCAGCCGCCAGTTGCGGCCCACCCCCAAATTTGGTAATAAAATCGAAAAAAACAATCTTCATTTACGCGGCTATATCAACCTCTCGTACTTGTTTACGATTCGTCTGTTTTCTCCCTATATCGCTGTTTAATTCTACGAGCTGGATTACCTTCAGCTATCGAATTAGGAGGAATAATCCCTTTTTGGGCAACAGACCCAATTGCCAGAAAACTATCTCTGGAGATTGTGACCGCCGGCAACAAAATACATCTGGATGCCACACCAACATTCTCATCGAGAACTATAGGACCAAGCAAGTAACACTCATGCTCAGGACCACAACCGTGAGTAAAGTATATATCTTTGTTCGCTGGGTCGGAAAAACTTGCATAGTGGTTCGTCATAGACAAAATAGATGTGGCTTCGGCACAACAGCAATAATCCCCTATTGAAACACCTCCATTTCCGAGAATGTAACAGCCTCGGGAGAGAAAGACATATCTTCCTATAACGACTTCGCCAGCCTGAAAAACAAATGCAGGATTATCAAGCCGCAGGTATTCGGCTCCTCTTTCAACCGGCGGACCGGCAAAAATAACACAATCAAATGCAATAGAACTATGCTCACCAATACTAATATATCGATGTCCCAAAAATCTCACTCCCGGGTATATTTTTACATTTCTGCCGAGATATTTAAATTTACAACGATAGTATAACCATCTAATTAAAAAGCCCTGCCGCCCCGGCCAATTGCGGATAATTGCCTCGATTATGGACGCCAATTCGCTAAATATTATATGAGGTAACTTCGATAACATGGTTAAGACCAAAAAGGAATTCTTTACGGTCGCCATAAAATTTCTCTTTAAAAATGAACGCTTTCAAAATCTCGCCAAGGATTGAGTATAATTAATTATTAACCGCTTTTTCCAAGTAAACTTTTCACCATACTGCCAATATCTTCTCTATTTATCCAGATGCAGTACGAAACTCTGATACCATACTTCATTTTTTTCACCATTAACACCAACAACAATAATAATATTATGTTCCCTACGGTGGACGCCCAGGCAGCTCCAAAAATATCCATTGAGGGAATAAGAAACCAGCACAGAACAACATTTATCGCGGCTCCGATAAGAAGGGCTATTATGACAACTTCAGGCCGGCCTCGGCTGCTCAGAAGCGGTATGAAAATCCTGCTTAACAGATACAAAGCCGCGCCAGGTAATAAAATCATCATTGGTTGCAGAGCAGGTAAAAACTCTTTGCCGTACAGTATCAGAATAACCCATTTTCCACTTAACAAAAGTCCTACAATTCCAATCACACATATAGTACTGGAAAAACGCATTACCTTTTCCACATGCATTGCGAGTTTATCTTCAGGAAGTGAAGCCCACCGGCTAAATAGCAACGGCGTAATGGTCCGGCCAACCAAAACTATCAACATAGCAATCCGTTGACCTCTGCTAAAATAACCTACACTTTCAAAATCATCGAGCAGATATTTTACAATAAAGATATTAAGCTGGGCATTAACAAGAAGCATCAGGTCCATCCAGTTAAGCCTGATTCCCATAAGGCCAAGTTTACGGACAGTCCCCCAGTTGAATTTTAAGGAAAAATCTATATACCTCCTTGCCCAGAACAATCCTAAAACCATTGCGACCAGTTCTGAAAGTACAAGGCAAGTTATTGCCCGCGAAGCAGTTAACATTCCTAAGACAAACAATATCACTACCAGAAACACCCCGCAAATCATCGGAATGATCCGCAACAAGCTAAGTTTGCGGGCTTCGATTTTAATTAACAGCGCGCTTCTTGCAATACTATGAACTAAAACCATAGGGACATAACAGCCTGTTCCAATCAATGCAAGCAGTGTTACCGAACCGAAATAGTTTGCTTTAAAAAACAACAAAAACACCAAGATAAAACCGCCGGGAATGCCAAGAAATAATATAGCCCAGAAAGCGTGCATCAGATACTTTACTCTGTTCTCAGGGTCGTGTTGACTGTGATAAAGAAGAGACAATGGTACACCAAAGCTACAGATTTGCGGTGCCAGCAAAAGCACGGCCGTGATGATGGTATACTGGCCAATACCTGCTGGCCCTAAAAAACGCGTAAGCACCACCGACTGTAATACGGCAATGCCGAGACTAATGAACTCTGCGCTATTCACCAAAAAAGCTTTACGAAAAAATGACATATATCACGGTCTTTTTACTCATCATCTATCTTTCAATTAAAGGGAATTTGCAAATCGAGCGGTTTCGATTATTGCTGAAGGAAACGTCACCTATACCTATTCTTGATTTTTCTGATGGCAAATAGGAAGTTACTTCTTTGAGGCGAATACCCAAATACTGTAGTCTCGGCGATAATCGTCGAGTTGACAGTCTCGGTTTTCGTCACGAGAGTCGCTTTTTATCTCTAAGTTAATTATCTCGAACCCGAGTGCTTTCACTACTTGCTGAACTTCCTGAGGTAACCAATACCGCATACGGATAGAGGTTAGGATTTTGGAGCCTAAGCTGTACTTGATGAAACTATCAAGATTGTATGGACAAAGCAAATTACAAAACTGCAGATAGACTTTTCCATTACTTTTACAGATTCGGTGTAGTTCCTTTAGTATTCGAACAACATGCTCTTTAACCATATGCTGAAGTACCGCTTCCGAAAAAACGAAGTCGAAAGTACAATCTTGCAAAACAGATAAGTCCGTTTTCCCGCACTTAACGAAGTGGACATTCTGAACATTTTTATGTCTTTTTCTTGCAAGCCTAAGCATCCCGCCAGAGATATCCACGCCGTAAATTTCCTTGCAGTATGATGAAAGGAATTTTTCAGGTCGGCCCATCCCACATCCGAAGTCTAAAACAGTTGAACCCGGTGGTATTTTTGCCTTCAGTTCCTCCGCTAATTGCATCCCTTGTTTGTCGTAAAGCTCGATACTTTTAGTGTGAATCGTGGTGTACACAGCCGCCTTCTCAGTTAAAGCGCCTAATGTCCATCGCCAGCTACTAGGTAATACACTGCTTATTTTCCTTCGTAACTTGTGTCGGCTCTCTATTCGTCTTGCCCACAACATATTCTATATCCTTCTTGAATTCTATGTCTTGTCATTATCGCTTTTCTCTATGTTAATCTGGATTTCTGCTAACTCTCTGCGCCTGCATACTGCATTTCCATATCCTCGACTTCTCCGTCGTACAACAGCAACCCCTGTTGTTGCCGGGCAATATTATATGCTCGGTCAATCAATATAACAAGATAAAACAACAAATATCTGGAATACACAGAGTTCAAAGCATCTGCTGTTGCACTGTAAATCCCCCATGTTATCAGCGCCCACATGCACCCAGCCGAAACAGCAGAAATCAGAGGGTCAGGAAAATTTCTTAAGACAAGAGCCCTTCTGAAGAAGATTATGAGAGCAATCGCAGCCCAGATGACACCTCCAATTCCATACACTGTAATCAGGGAAACATATGAACTGTGACTTTCCGAGCTAGTTAGCTCTCTAGCCCGACTGACTCCTTGCCCAACCAGATATGTTTTGGCCGTCGCTGTTTTGAAATAATTCGACCATGTTTGGAAACGACCTACAACACTGGTATCTTCTTTTATAGACGAAGTTCTCTGGATACGTCTCAAAAAGGCCTCCCTAAACCCCCCAAAAGTCATTGAAATTGTTATTGCAGCTATTATTACAAGCCACGCAACTTTCTTACTTCGACCGAAAACCCCCATTAAAACTATTGTTCCCATAAGCGATAACAATCCCGATCGAGATTTTGTAAGGAGCATTCCAAGTAGAAGCACAAACATAAATGTATAAATAAACACCTTAGAAACAATGCTTTTTTGTAAACGCATAGCGGCAATTATAAGCATTAAGGAACAACCCAACATACAAGCGGC
>JAFGRL010000030.1 GCA_016935195.1 Sedimentisphaerales bacterium | reverse complement strand
GACCTCAAACCAGCCGGGGCATTGGAAGTTTTAGCATATTCAGCGGCTGGCTTTAAATATAGGCGCCAAGGGTTTCGCAACAGTTCATCAATTCCTAAGGCTTTCTGCCGTCTAAGTCCCGCAATCTGCATACACCAAAGATTAAAATCCCTATATTAACATCGAAAGAAAAAGAAAGGTAACAGCAATGTGCAAATTATTAATACCGTTATCACTAATGCAGATAGGGCTGCCTACTGTAATTGTCACAATAATCAGCTTTCTGTTAGGTATAGCGCTGACGGCAATGATTTATCAAAGAGCCTCAAGAGCACGAGCCAAAACATTCAAACAGGACATACAGCGGCAGTTGGACGGCGCCACAAAGGAGGCAGAAAATATCATTAAGTCTGCTCAGATTGACGCAGCTACCGAGGCTATTAAGAAAAGAGAAGAATTTGCTGCCGAGGCTAACCAATTACGCGCAGAGTTTCGAGAAACAGAAACAAGACTGAGTAAGCGCGAAGATGCGCTCGACCATCAGGCCGAACTTGCCGAGCAGCGGGCTGCAACCTTAAAACAAACCGAAGAGGAACTCAGGAAAAGGCAGAAAAATATCAATCTGAAGGAAAAACAATTGACCTCGGTGCTTACTCAGCAGAAAAATCAACTGCTTAAAATGACGGCAATGAGTGTCGAACAAGCCAAAGATTTGCTGCTCAAACGCCTCGAAGATGAATGTGAGCATGAAATGTCGGCTTTGATTCAGCGAAAGGTGGAGGAGGCAAATGAGATTGCCGCAGATAAAAGCAGGGAAGTAATCAGTGCCGCTATCCAGAGATATGCCGCCGAACACACCTGTGAGGCGACGGTATCAATTGTTGAGATACCAAACGACGATATGAAAGGTCGAATCATTGGCAGAGAAGGGCGAAACATCCGTGCGTTCGAGAAGGCAACCGGCATTAATGTTATAGTTGATGATACGCCTGGGATGATTGTTGTAAGCGGCTTTAGTCCCGTCAGGCGGGAAGTTGCCCGACTATCGATGGAGCGGCTGATACAGGACGGAAGAATACACCCGTCACGTATCGAAGAGGTAGTAGCTCAGACGAAAAAAGAGGTCAACCACAAGGTCCTGCAGCTGGGCAAAAATGCTGCGGTTGAGACAAATGTCAGAGGCTTAAGTAACAAGGTACTTAGTTTAATTGGCGCATTGAATTTTAGAACGAGTTTTGGCCAGAATGTGCTTCGACATAGCATAGAAGTTGCTTTTCTTTCGCAGGTTATGGCTGATGAATTAGGCTTGGATGGCTCGTTAGCCAAAAGAGCAGGTTTGCTTCATGATATCGGCAAGGCAATAGATCATGAAACTGAGGGAAGCCATCCTGAAATTGGTGCCAATTATCTAAGGCGTTTTAATGAATCCCCCACAGTGCTTAATGCCGTAGCCGGCCACCATGGTGATATTCCTGCAGATAATCCTTACACACCCTTAGTTGCCGCTGCCGATGCAATCAGCGCGTCTCGTCCCGGTGCCAGGAGAGAGACGCTCGAAAGATATATTAAACGATTGGAAAAGCTTGAGGATATAGCTGCAAGTTTCGAGGGCGTGGAAAATGCTTACGCTATCCAGGCTGGCAGAGAGATAAGGGTCATTGTGGATGCTGAAAAGGTCGATGACGAGGTGGCAATGAAAGTTGCAAGAGATATTGCTCAAAAAGTGGAAGATGAAATGACTTATCCCGGCGAGATACAGGTAACGCTGCTGCGGGAGGTGCGGTGTATAGAATACGCCAAGTAATTTTAGAGATGTCCGGATAAGATTATGGATGTGAATGTACTGTGTATTGGAGACATCGTAGGCCGGCCGGCCAGGAGAATCCTCGCTGAGCAGTTGAGGTCTCTGGTTAAAGATAGAGGTATCGATTGTGTTATCTGTAATGCTGAGAACGCAGCCGGGGGAAGTGGACTGACAGCTCAAATCTACAATAAACTCTTAAGGTACGGTGTGAATCTGATTACTCTTGGCGACCACGCATATCGAAAGAAGGATATAATCCAGACATTGCAGTCCGCTGACAACATTGTCAAGCCGGCAAACCTGTCAGTCAATGCCGCCGGTAAAGATTTTGCGGTTTACAAAACTGGTAAAGGGGCCATCGTGGCGGTGATATCACTGATAGGTCGTCTGTTTATGAAACCTGCTGATTGCCCTTTTAGCAAGCTCGACAGATTACTTCCTCAGGTTCAAACCAAAGCCGATGTTATATTTGTCGATTATCATGCAGAAGCGACGAGTGAAAAAGTAGCTATGGGATACTATCTGGATGGAAAGGTCAGTTGTATGTTCGGCACTCATACTCACGTACCGACTGCCGACGAAAGAATTCTGCCAAAGGGCACTGCCTACATAACCGATATTGGTATGACCGGCCCATACAATTCCGTACTTGGCAGGAGAATCGATAACGTCATAAAATCCTTTCGAACGCAAATGCCGTTTCCTTTCGAAATCGCCGATGGGGATGTAAGATTGAACGCTATTTTAGTTTCAGTAGACAGCAATACCAAGAAAGCCCGGCAAATCGAACGAATCAGGCTTGACACAGGATATGACGACTCGATGGGTTACGATAGCGATGACGGCAAACCTGAATACTACAACAATAGTTTTTAGGCTGGACAAAACCGTAATCCAGGCCGAGCAGATTTAGCTTCCGGGCCAAGCCTACAGAAGAAATGGATTGTGCGTTTTTTCCTGACCGATGGTCGTCATCGGCCCATGGCCAGGATAAACAACAGTCTGGTCAGGCAGGACAAGGAGCTTTTCTTTTATGCCCTTAATCAATTCATCCAATTGGCCGCCTGGTAAATCGCATCTGCCGACCGAATGGGCAAAAAGTGTGTCGCCAACGAATGCGACATCTTCGTTTTTTGAATACAGACAAATCCCACCAGGCGTATGTCCCGGAGTGTGCAGTACTGTAAGATTTATACCTGCCTGCTCGATTAGGTTACCTTCTTCTAACAGGAAATCTGCCGAATCGGCCTTAAATTTCTGTCCGGATAATTCGGAGAGGTTGGTGCGGGAGTCGGCGAGCATCACGGCATCAAGTTTGTGGATATAGACCTTTATTTTAGGGTAAGATTTTCGCAGCTCGGCCAGGCCGGCGATGTGGTCGGCATGGCCGTGTGTCAGGACCACTGCAACAGGCTCGGAGAGTGTTTCGGTGAGAAATTCAAGCATCTTACCCGAATTAAGGCCCGTATCAATTATTAGACACTCTTTGGATGCGGGTTTGTCCCGTAAAACGTAGCAGTTTGTTTGATAAACGCCTAAAATAAGACAATCAATTTTCATTTGGCTGGTCTCTAAATAGTTGGGCAAGTTAACAAAATCGTCCCTTTTAGTCAATAACCTAATATGAACCCTCGGTATCTCTTTGGAATAAATGAGGTATTTGACGATAGTTATGACTTGTCAGCATCATCTGCCGGGTTTATAATCTGCCCGAAATAGTTCAAGGATTTTATCAAATAGATTCTGCAGAAATCTTTGCTTATGAAATCATTCAAACGTTTATTAGGGTATGTATGGCCTCAATGGCACCGTTTGGCCGTTATTGGCATATCTGCGGTACTGATAGGCGGGCTGTTTGCTTTGAGCATAGGTACGGTACTGCCGCTTTTGAAGGTGATGATGAACGAGGAGGGTCTGCACGGCTGGGTGGACAGGCTCATTAGTCAGGACAGGTATGGCCTGCGCTTTCATGTGCCGGACAAAATAGACCTGTCGGACCCAAACAACCCTAATGTTTTGTATCATCTGCGCATAACGCGGACAAAAGAGAAAAGTCCGGCAGCAAAAGCCGGCCTGCAGAATAACGACTTGATTGTGGGTGTTACTGCAGGCCTAAGTTTTCCAGCGGGTGGCCAAAGAGTTTATTCTGCTAAACTGCTCGAGCAGCTCGCTGTCGTCGGGGATCACAATCCGCTTAGTATCCGATACCAACGATTAAACCCGATGGGTCGACTGGAATTTAAGCAGACGAGGATAATGCCGGCTCCGAAACCTTTCTATGCAGATTTGCTGCAGCGTGCTGTAAGTGTAGTACCAAGGCAGCAGAGCAGAGATAATGCCAGAGATGCAGTCATCTTCATCATATTGATGATGGCAGTTGTAACTGCGATACGTTGTGCTGCCCGGTTCTATCAGGACTATACTGTTAAAAAAGTGGTTGATACCGTTGTTGCCCGGGTTCGTGAGGATATGTTCGAGCACGCGCTGGAGATGCCGGTAGGCTTTTTTGACCAGCAAGGCTCAAGCAATGCATTAAGCAGAATAATAAACGACACAACCAGTGCTGCAATCGGTATCAATGTCATTTTTGGAAAGGCCCTTCGCGAGCCGCTCAAAGCCTTAGGGATGATAGTTGTGGCAATGTTAATTGATTTTCGGCTTACGCTGATATTTTTGTGCGTGGCGCCGGTTTCTTTGTATGCTATCACCAGACTCGGCAAAAAGATTAAACGTGCAACTAAAAAAACGCTGCAAAGCTGGGCGATAATGCTGGCGAAGCTGCGCGATGTTATGGGTGCTGTAAAGATTGTAAAGGTTTACAATAACCAGGGATACGAGAACGATAAATTTTCCGCAATCAATAAAAAGCTTCTCAGGCAGCAATTCAGAGTTGCCAAATTTAATGCGATTACACCGCCTATTCTGGAGACCCTTGGAATGATAGCCGGCTCGGTAGGGCTGATATACGGAGCACAATGGGTCTATGAGAATAAGATGGAGGCAAGTGAGTTCTTTGCTTTTCTGATTGCATTGGGAGCGACAGCCGAATCTCTGAGGAAGATCAGCGATGTCTGGAACAAGATTCAGCAGGCCAATGCCGCCGCTGAGCGGGTTTACCATGTAATTGACCAGGAAACAGAAACAGAAAAGGAAGAAGCATTTGAGCTTGAACCCTTAAAAGACAAAATTGAATTCAGGAACATTGTATTCAGCTACCCGGGCGCCGAAAGGGCAGCATTAAATGGTGTGAATCTTATAGTCCAGGCCGGACATAACATTGCAATAGTTGGACCCAACGGCTCGGGCAAGACAACCCTGGCCAATCTGATACCGAGATTTTATGATCCTGATAATGGCCAGGTCCTCATAGATGGCAAAGACATACGCAGTGCTACGTTTCCAAGTCTTCGCAGCCAGATCGGGATGGTTACGCAGAATGTTGTTGTGTTTAATGATACCGTGGCAGCAAATATTGCCTATGGCACAAGTGATGCCACAAGAGAGCAGATAGTACAGGCGGCAAAACGTTCCTTTGCGGATGAGTTTATTCAGCTTTTACCTGACGGCTATGAGACAGTAATTGGCGAAAGCGGCACAGGTTTAAGTGGAGGACAACTGCAGAGGATTGTCATAGCCAGGGCTATTTTAAGGAATCCGTCGATACTGATTTTCGATGAGGCAACCAGCCAGGTCGACGCCGACAGCGAGGCAAAGATTCATAGTGCTATCGAGCAAATTATGCATCAGCGAACCAGCTTCATTATCGCACACAGATTCAGCACCATCATTTCCGCTGACCTGATAGTGGTAATGGATGGCGGACGCATCATAGCTTCCGGTCAGCATGAAGAATTAATGCAGCAATGCCCACTGTATCAGAGCTTATATGAGACCCAGATGGTAAAGATTTAACAGGTTAAGTACATAAGTATATCGTTCAGATTATTCTAAGCTCATATTTTGTTTATAGTAAATCACAGTTACTGCCGATTAGGTAAAGTGGTGTAAAGTCGGGCTTAAATTGTTCTGATTTATGGTTGACGGTCAAAAATATGAACGAACTTTTGCGACAAAAAAAGGCACACGATTTATTCAAAAGATATGAAGGCAACCCGATAATAACAGCCGAGAATTGGCCGTATCCGGCCAGTGCGGTATTTAACCCGGCGGCAGCAAGATTAAATACGGAAACTTTGCTGCTGCTGCGTGTAGAGGATATGCGGGGCTTTTCGCATTTGACGGCTGCACGTTCTGCAGATGGACTGACAAACTGGGAAATAGAGTCCAAACCTACCTTGGAGGCTGATGAAAGTTCACGGGAGGAGAGATGGGGGCTGGAGGATCCTCGGATTGTATGGCTTGAAGAGCAGAGACAGTTTGCCATTACATACACTTCTTTTAGCGAAAGTGGGCCGGTGATATCTTTAGCTATCACTAAGAACTTTAAGACCTTTGCCCGCCTCGGTGTTTTGCTGCCGCCCGAAGATAAAGATGCGTGTCTTTTCCCTCGCAGATTCAGAGGGCGATTTGCATTGATTCACCGACCGATTGTTCGGGGTGAAGCTCATATCTGGCTCAGCTTCTCACCTGATCTAAAGCATTGGGGTGACCACCGAGCTTTGATTAAGACAAGACACGCCTACTGGGACTGCCACAGAGTGGGGCTGGCCTGTCAGCCAATAGAGACCCCTTTAGGGTGGATAATTTTCTATCATGGTGTGCGGATTACCACGGCAGGGGCAATATACCGGGTTGGATTAGTGCTTTTGGATTTAGAGGAGCCCTGGAAGGTTTTGCGTCGCAGCAGCGAATGGGTCTTAGGCCCAAGCGCAGTGTATGAACGTATCGGAGATGTAAGCGATGTAGTATTCCCTACCGGTGCCACCGTGCAGAAAGAGACCGACCAGCTCAATCTCTACTACGGCGCCGCCGATTGCGCCGTGGCAGTTGCAACTGCCAGGCTAAGTGATTTGCTTAACTATATAATGACCTGCCCGGAGACGAATGAATAACCAACTATAACCACTCACTGGGGTTTTTGGTAGTATTGGCCTCAAAAGTTATATGTTAGCTGTAGGCCGAAGATGTGGTTGTCCTCAGTCCTGCCGGATACAAAGCCGGTGTTTTTTGAACGTTCGTATCTGTAACCGGTTTTAATTTTCCAGTTTTTAGCAGTGAAAAATGTCAGATCACATCCGAGCTTGTTTATGGCCTGCTCGGGGCTGGAGGAAAGCCCTGTTACCTCTCTGTCAAATTCGAGCCCGACAATCAGGTCCTTTTTAAGATAGTGTGTCAGTCTGATGAAAATGTCTCGGGAATCGGTGCCCATATGATGGCCGATTATTCTGCCTTTGTAGGTGTAGCCTGACTGGTAAATGTGATGAGTGTAAAATACATTGGGCTTGTTTGAGATGTGGTTATTTGCATATTCCAGCCGAAAATCAGTTCTGCCTGTTCGCAGTATATCATTGAGCTGAATTCCGAATAGTCTGCCCCACTTGGCTGGTAAACCACCTGCCTCATCCTCGCCGGCGAAGTCTGCATAAAGCTTGATAGACTTTGCATATCTGTGATTGAGGGCAAGTAATACCGATGTGTCGAAACCGGCCAGTTTATTGTTTTCCGGCTGTTCACTCTGTGGGCGAAACATATTTAAATAGTCTTTCAGGCTGACGTTAGCTCTTCCCGAGCCGCCAAACATTATTACTTTTGACAGGCCTATCTCCCAGGCTGGGTGTGGTTTGAAATTAAGCCTTAGTCCTGTCAGTTTGGCCTCGGGGACAGTTCTGTCGTCTTCCAGCTCGGTTAGGAACCAAACCGCCTTGAATGGTCCAAGGCTGCGAAATATCCAGGGCAGTTGTATCGGGCCAGGGTTGGAGAGTTTGACCATTTTGAATGGTTCTGCGTTGTTGCTCATAATCATCGAGCCGTAATAACCCGGCCCCCACCAGAGCGAATCTTTCCCGAGTTCTATTTCCAGGTTACCAAGTGAACCCTTGCCATAGCCTTCGATGAGCTCGACATTTCTATCAGGGTCTGAAGAGGAATCGACGTATTCCGGATGGAAACAAAAGGCTAAAGAGTCAAAAAACTTCATTCTCGAGTAGAAGCCGAATCGGTAGTTGGAGTGCTTATCAAAGATGTCCCCTCGTTGGTTCTCAAGGTCGGGGGTTTTTTCTGCAAAAACGTATTTGATGTAAGGGTCTTCGACCGGCTTTATGAAACCGGTAACAGGTGCTTCATCGAGAGTTCCTATGGTGATTAACTCGTCTCTGAATTCGGCCTTGAGTCTGTCGATTAAGCTCAGGATTATTTCATTTTTTTCCTCAAGCGCTTCGGCTTTTTCGATGGCTTCAGTTATAAGTCTGGCCATTTCAAGGCGTGAAAAAGGCTTTGTGGTAACCATAGCGCTGTCGATAAGGCCCTGGCCGATTAATTTGTCGATTGCTTCATAGCTGAAGTGATTAAGGGCAACGTTGGTTGACACGAAAGAAGAACATAAGGCAGATATGGTAAAAAGCAGTATAATCGTTATACTTTTTCGCATAAGGCTCCGCCTTGTAAAAATTGAAGAGGGCCAATGAAGTAACAGCGGCAAAATTAAGGAAAAATTTGCTTTCGGTCAAGCTTAATTTCAGGCACTCGGCTGCGATGGCAGCGGGCAGAGCAGTTGCGGCAGTCGATTATTGGTTCGGTGTTGAAAAAAATGGCAAAATAAAAGGGCTAAAGCCCTTTAGAAAAATGTATTGACAGCGGCACCAGACGTAATTTATATTTCGTAAGAATAGGATAATTTAGATTTTCTTTATGACAGATTACAAAGGAGTGTAAAATGAGCCCCTGCACGTCTGATATAAAAGGGAGGAAGCAACATTTCCAGAGTAACCGGCAGCGCACTTCATTTCGAAAGGCCCCCTTTGCCCTTAAATCGGCAGGCAGGCCGAGTACAGGTATTTGTTCTATGGGACGATTCTTCATCTTCCCGGCTGTATTGGCTCTGCTGAGCTGCTCTCTGGCAGCTAAAGATGGGCCGCTTTTAGAGGCCGCTAAGCCGGATTTTGCCAGTAAGGAAGGAAGCACTGTTTCTTCTCAGCAGCTTAGTGAAATTACCCAGGCAGACCAGCAGAAATCGGAACAGCCGGAAGCCGATGTTACTCAAAGACAAACAGAGCAGGTCAAAGGAGTACAAGAGGGGCCATCAGCTATCGAACTGTTGTTATCAGGCCAGGTGCCCGGTGTCGTCTCGACGAAACTGAATCAGTTTGGATACGATGTCTTTCGAAGACCGGTATCGACGTTTGCGCCGGTGACAAATGTGCCGGTAGGGCCCGATTATATTGTGGGGCCTGGTGACAGTTTTGCGGTAACATTATGGGGTCGGCTAAACGCTCAGTATACGGTAACAGTGGACCGAAACGGCGACATAGCCCTGCCGGAGATTGGTGTTTTGAATGTTTCCGGGATGACCTTAGCTGAGTTAGAAGATTATTTGGAGCATGAGCTTTCCCGGAAGTTCACGGATTTCAAGATAAGCGTTACGATGGGCAGGCTGCGGACGATTAGAGTGTTCGTGGTTGGTGAAGTTCAGGTTCCCGGAAGTTATACGCTCAGTTCGTTATCGACGATAATAAATGCCCTTTTTGCTGCGGGCGGCCCATCGAAAAATGGGACATTGAGAGACATTCGGCTGCTGCGAAATGCGGATAAGTCTGTTACAATAGATCTTTATAAATTTTTGTTGGGCGGCGACAAAAGTGACGACATACGTCTGCAGAACGGAGACACCCTTTTTATTCCATTGATAGGCCCTGTTGTCGGCGTTGCAGGTAATGTGAAAAGGCCGGCAATCTACGAGATGTCAAAACCGATGACATTGGCTGAAGTGCTGGGTTTGGCAGGTTCAGTAACGTACGCAGGTTCGCTGCAGCGGGTACAGGTAGAAAGAGTGGAAAATCATCAGCGGCGCATAGTGGTTGACTTTGACATCTCCGAGGGAACAAATATTAATAAACAGATACCGGCCACGGATACTATCATAAGGGACGGTGATGTTGTCAAAGTCTTTCCCGTCTCACCTTTTGAGCAAAATCTTGTTTACCTTGAAGGGCACGTAGTCAGGCCGGGCAAATATGAACTTAAACCCGGGATGCGGCTTCGAGACATACTTGATTCTTATGATGTGTTTCAGCCCCAGCCTAATATGGAATATGCCGAAATAGAAAGACTCATAGAGCCGGATTTTCACCCGATAGTCATCCCATTTAACCTGCGAAAGCTATTTGAAGGCGTCGATTCCGAGAACATTGGATTGTCGCGGTTCGATACGATTCGCATATACCGCTGGGACGAGAAGGACAAGCGAAGCGTCTCTATCTCCGGGAAGGTTTACCGGCCCGGCGAATATCGTTTTATCCCTGGTATGGAGCTCAGTGAACTTATAGATGCGGCCGGAGGGCTTAGGAAGAATGCATATCTTAAGACGGCTGAACTTACTCGTCGCCACATTAGCCAGGCGGGGATGCAGACTGAAAAAATGGATATCAACCTCGAAAAAGCACTTGCTGACGTTGCCGAGTACAATATAACTTTACAAGATTATGACCACCTGATTGTAAGGTCGATACCTGAGCTGGAGTTCGACCGTGCTGCGACTATAACCGGAGAACTGAGGTTCCCAGGGACATATCTTATACGCAAAGGTGAGACTTTAAGCTCGCTTATAGAACGAGCAGGAGGATTTACCGAACGAGCCTATCTTAGAGGTACTATGTTCACGAGAGAAAGTGCAAAGGCCGTTCAACGCCGAAGAATGAATGAGCTTATCCGACAGATAGAAGAGTCGGTTCTAGCCGGTACCGACAGAGCGATAAGTGGTGCCCTGGACGAAGAGACAATTAACAGACAAGAGCTGGCTCTTCAGGCAAAAAGAGAGCTCATCGGCAAACTCAAAGCTGCCAAGATAGATGGAAGGGTCATAATCAGATTAGTGTCGCTGGATAAGTTCAAAGGGTCCAGATACGATTTGGAATTGGAAAGGGACGACAAGCTGGTTGTGCCGGAGACACCCGGTGTTGTTAGTATTGTAGGGGAAGTTTTCAATCCTACTGCTTTGCTTTACGAGAAAGACAAAACGGTGGCATATTATCTGCGGAGAGT